>NZ_JBEYYT010000259.1:0-13217 GCF_040645715.1 Spirillospora sp. NPDC046719
GGCGGGCATCTGCTGCGCGTCGGGGCGGGCGACCCCGCGCTCGCCGCGGTGGTCGCGCAGACCCCCGCGGTCGGCGGCTGGGCGGCCTCGCGCAGCGCCACGTCCCACCAAACACCGGGGGCGCTGCTGCGCCTGGCCGCCACCGGCATCACCGACGCCGCCGGTGCGGTGGCGGGCCGGGCGCCCCGGACGGTGCCGCTCGCGGTGCCGCCGGGACAGGTGGGGGTGCTGTCCACCCCCGACGCACTGGACGGCGCGCGGGCGCTGGACCCGGACGGCCGGTACGGCGCCTGGCGCCAGGAGATCGCCGCGCGTGCGGCGCTGCGGTCCGCGCACAACCCCCCCGGCCGCGCGGCGCGGCGCGTCCGGTGCCCGGTGCTGGTGGTGGTCTGCGAGCACGACATGGCGGCCTACCCGCCCGCCGCGATCCGCGCGGCGGGCCGCATGCCCCGTGCGGAACTCCTCCGCGTTCCCGGCAGGCACTACGCGCCGTTCCTAGAGCAGCACGAGCAGGTCGTCGCGGCCGAGCTGGACTTCCTGGACCGTCACCTGACCGGCGGCGCGGCCACCGCGGGGTGACGCCGGCGTAGCACCGCCTCCCGAATCGCCGCCGATTGATATTCTCAACGTTGAGATAAGGAGGCGGCGATGGCGGACGCGGTGGACGACATCCTCGCGCAGTGGCGGCGAGAGCGGCCCGACCTGGACGTGTGGCCGATGGGGATCATCGGCCGGATCTCCCGGCTGCAGATGCTGCTGCACCGGGAGCTGCGCGGGTTCTTCGCCGAGCGGGGCCTGGAGAACTGGGAGTTCGACGTGCTGGCGACGCTGCGGCGGTCGGGCGCGCCCTACGAGCTGACCGCGGGCGCGCTGCTGAAGGCGGCGATGGTCACCTCGGGCGCCATCACCAACCGGATCGACCGGATGGAGGCCAAGGGGCTGGTGGAGCGGGTCCGCGACGCCGGGGACCGGCGGTCGGTGCTGATCCGGCTCACCCCGCGCGGCCTGGCGGTCGTGGACGAGGCGGTCGGCGCGCACGTGGAGAACGAGGCGCGGCTGCTGGCCGCGCTCGGCCCGTCCGAGCGGGAGGACCTGGCGGGCAGGCTGCGGGTGCTGCTGGAGTCGCTGGGCGACACCTCCCGGGCCTGAGCCTCGTTCCGCGCGTCGTCAGCGCGCGGTGAACGGGCGGGTCGCGCGGGCGGCGCGGTCGGCGATGGCGGTGAGGTGGTCGGCCAGTTCGGGCGGGTCGAGCAGGGTGTAGTCGACGTCCAGGACGGCGACGCGGTGCGCCAGGTACCGCAGGGAGTCCGAGCGGGTGTGCAGGCGGCAGGTGCGGTCGTCGACCGGTTCCAGGACGCCGTGCCAGGCGGTGACGTGCCGGGCGGCCTCGGCGAGCGGGACGTGCAGCAGCAGGCGGGCGCGGATGGCGCCGGAACCGCCGGCGAGGTTGTCCATGGCCCAGGAGGTGGGGTCCGCGCCGCCGGGCGGGGTGCGGGCCGGGGCGCGGACGCCGGTGCGGTGCGGGTCGGTGATGCGGTCGGCGCGGTAGGTGCGCCAGTCCGCGCGGTCCTCGTCGTGGGCGACCAGGTACCAGCGGCGTCCGGCGGTGACGAGGCGGTGGGGCTGGGCGTGCCGGCGGCTCTCGGTGCCGTCGGCGGCGGTGTAGGCGAAGCGGACGTTCTCGCCGGCGACGCAGGCGGCGGCGAGCAGGGCCAGGACGGCGGGGTCGGCGGCGGGCGGCGCGTCGGTGTGCGGCGGCAGGGGGACGGCGGCCTGGGCGAGCGCGGTCACGCGGTGCCGCAGCCGTTTCGGCAGGACCTGCTCGAGTTTGGCCAGGGCGCGCTGGGAGGCGTCCTCGATGCCGGTGACGGCGCCGGCGGTGCGCAGGCCGATCGCGATGGCGGTCGCCTCGTCGTCGTCCAGCAGCAGCGGCGGCATCGCGGTGCCGGCGGTGAGCCGGTAGCCGCCGGTGCTGCCGTGCACGGCGCGGACGGGGTAGCCGAGGGTGCGCAGCCGGTCGATGTCGCGGCGGACGGTGCGGCCGGTGACGCCGAGGCGGTCGGCGAGCTCGGCGCCGGTCCAGTCGCGGGGCGCCTGCAGCAGGGACAGCAGCCGCAGCAGCCGTGCGGAGGGATCGCGCATGGGGTCCATCCTGCCGATTCATTAGGACGTTCGCTGACCTAATGCGGTCCTAGTGTCGTCGTCGGGGCCAGGAGACGTCCGGTCCCCTGGTGGACGGAGGAACGGCATGCTGCGTGGACTGGCGACGATCAGCTTCTTCGCGGACGACGTGGAGGCGGCCGGCGACTGGTACGCCGGGCTGCTCGGGGCGCGTCCCTACTTCCGCGTCCCGGGTCCGGACGGCCGGGCGGTCTACCTGGAGTTCCGGGTCGGGGACCATCAGCACGAGCTGGGGCTGATCGACGCGCGCTTCCGTCCGGGCGCGGCGGCGGGGGAGCCGGGCGGGGCGGTGGCGTACTGGCACGTCGACGACCTGGAGGGCGCGGTGGCGCGGCTGGTGTCGATGGGCGCCCGCGTCCACGAGGAGATCACCGAGCGCGGGCAGGGCACGGGGTTCGCGACGGCGTCGGTCGTCGACCCGTTCGGCAACGTGCTCGGGGTGATGACCAACCCCCACTACCTGCGGATGCTGATGGCGGCGTCCGCCGAGGTCGGGAGCCCGTCCGCGCCCGGTGACGACCGACGCTGACCGCGGACCCGGACCGGCACGGACCCGCCCTCCCGCGTGGGGAGAAGAGCCGCCGGCACTCCAGCGCGCGCGAGCCTCGCCGAGACCTATCGCACGTCACCTGAACCCAGCACAATCGCCCCTATGACGATCACCACGGGCGCGCCGCCGCCCGCGCGCCGTTCACCCGCCGCGCTCGCACGGGGGTTCCTGACCGGTGGCGTGGTCGGTACGTCGCTCGCCGCGCTCGTCGTGGGCGCGATCGTCGAGAACGAGCCGCTGTTCGTCACGGGTGTGGCTCTCCCCGTGGGCTACGGACTGCTGTTCTTCCTCGCCGGTATGCCGAGGCGTGCCCGGGAGGCGGCGGTCGTGCCCCGCACGGCGCTCGCGATGATCGAGGATCTGGAGGCCGTCGGGGGCGAGTCGAGCGACGTACCGGTCCGGTTCGAGCTCACCGTCGCGCCGGACGACGGGCCGGCGTACCGGGTGGAGACCACGCAGGGCATCAACCTCGTGGACCTGTCCGATTACCGGCCGCACGGCGTCGTGGTGGTCCAGTACCCGCCGGACAGGCCGTGGCGGGTGCGCATCGTCAAGCGGCCGACACCGGAGTGGGAGGAGCGGGCGGCCTCGGCCCTCTTCGACTCGGCGCCCAGGACGGCCAGGGTGGCCGCGCCATCGAAGGGCCGCGCTTCCGGCTTCGCCTCGTTCTTCGGCCTGCTGCTCGGCGCGGTCGTCGTGGTCCTGCTGTTCCGCGCGGCCCTGTTCGACCGGGACGACACCGGGAAGCCGCTCTCGGCCGTACGGCCGTCCGTCTCCTCCACGTCGTCGACCACGGTGATCTCGTCGGCGTCCGGAACGGTCACCCTGGGCGCGGGCCGGTCGTTTCTGGACAAGGGCGAACTGGACCGGGCCGTCGGCCTGCTCACCAGGGGGAGGGACACGCGCCAGGCGCTCACCGTCGTCGTGCAGGAGCGCCTGCTGTCGGTCGTGTTCTCGCCGACCGGCCCGCAGCCCCCGGGCCTGGACCCCCGCGCGTTGCCGTACGACCGTTTCCCCGCCCTGGTGAAGGAGGCCACGACCGCCCTCGGCGTCGACACCCCGCGCGCCTGGCAGATCACCGCCGACCGCCTCACCGGCGGCGTCGTCCTCCGGGTCTCCGTGACCGGCTCCGAAGGCACCGCCTATCTGGATGCGGACGGACGGGGCAAGGTCGTACGGCGCGTGTCGGCAGGAGGCTGACCCATGGACTGGCATGTGTATCCGGCCTTGTGGTGCGGGGTGTTCGGCACGTGGGCGCTGGTCGGATACGGGCGGTCGCTGGCCGGGGTGACCCGGGCGCAGCGGACGGTCTGGACGAAGGGACGGATCGACCGGGTGGGGGAACCGCGGCACGGAAGCTCCCCGGAGGACGGGATAGCCGTGGTCGTCTCGTTCCAGGACCCGGCCACCGGAGAGGAGTTCACCGTCACCAACGACGGTGAGCGGGGCGAGAGGATCAGCGTGGCCTGGACGGGCCGGGAGATCGGCGTCCACTACCCGCGCGGCCGGCCCCACGCCTTCCGGTTCGCCGGCCACCTCTCCGAAGACGGGCGCGGCCTCGGCTGGCCCACCTTCGCGCTGTTCCTTGTCTACGCCGGTCTGGTCGCCGCCGCCGCGATCGACTGAGGCTGGCCGTGGGCGCTGCTCGGCTTCTGCGGGCCGTGGGCCCTCTCCGGCGTCTACCACCTGCCCGGGAACATCCGCGACAGGAAGCGCCGTCTCGGCGACCTCGCCGCCATGGCCGCCGTGCCCGGACGTGTCGTCGCCGTGCTCAGGAGCGTCACCCATGACCCCACCGACGGCAACACCTGGACCAGCCTGATGCCGGTCGTCGCCTTCACCACCCTCGACGGCAAGGAGGTCACGGCCTACTGCGAGTCGGGGCTCCCGGACCCCGCCGGGTCGCGAGATCTGGACGTCACGGTCCACTACGCTCCCGCCGACCCTGCCGTCTTCGTCCTGGACGTCGAGGCCGAACGCCGGTCCTGGAAGCGGGACATGGCCGTCGACGTCGTGGGTGTGCTGGTCGTGGCGGCGGCGGCCGTGGTGGGGCGGTCGCGCTGTGACCCGGGAGCCGGGCAGGCGCGCCGAGGGGCCGGCCCGGTGCCGCCGGCCTCGGTCGGCACGTCGGACGGGCCGGCCGGGAAACACCCCCGGATACCGCGCGTTCCCCCCGGTCAGTCGTGTCCGAGGTAGGCGCGCAGGTGGCGGGCGGTGAGGGTGTCGGCGGAGGCGACCAGGTCGGCGGGGGTGCCGGTGAACACGACGCGGCCGCCGTCGGCTCCGGCGCCGGGGCCGAGGTCGATGATGTGGTCGGCGTGGGCCATGACGGCCTGGTGGTGCTCGATGACGATGACCGACCCGCCGGCGTCGACGAGGCGGTCCAGCAGGCCGAGCAGCTGGTCGACGTCGGCCAGGTGCAGGCCGGTGGTGGGTTCGTCCAGGACGTAGACGGAGGCGTCGCCGGCCATGTGGACGGCGAGCTTGAGGCGCTGGCGCTCCCCGCCGGACAGGGTGGTGAGGGGCTGGCCGAGGGTCAGGTAGCCCAGGCCGACGCCGGCGAGCCGGTCCAGGACGGCGTGGGCCGGGCCGGTGGGGAAGAACTCGCGGGCCTGCTCGACGGGCATCGCCAGGACCTGGCTGATGTCCTTGCCGCGCAGCGTGTGGGTGAGGACCTCGGCGGTGTAGCGGCGTCCCTCGCATTTCTCGCAGACGGCGGCGACGCCCGCCATCATCGCCAGGTCGGTGTAGATGAGGCCGATGCCCTTGCAGGCGGGGCAGGCGCCTTCGGAGTTGGCGCTGAACAGGGCGGCCTTGACGCCGTTGGCCTTGGCGAACGCGGCGCGGACGTGGTCGAGCAGGCCGGTGTAGGTGGCGGGGTTGCTGCGGCGGGAGCCGCGGATGGCGGACTGGTCGACCACGACGACGCCGTCGCGTCCGGGCAGAGCGCCGTGCACGAGGGAGCTCTTGCCGGATCCGGCGACGCCGGTGACGACGGTGAGCACGCCGAGCGGGACGTCGACGTCGACGTCCTTGAGGTTGTGCAGGTTCGCGCCGCGGATCGGCAGGTGCCCGGTCGGGGTGCGGGGCCGCTCGCGCAGCCGGGCGCGGTGGTCCAGGTGGCGTCCGGTGAGGGTGCCGGAGGCGCGCAGGCCGGCGACGTCGCCGGCGAAGCAGACGTGCCCGCCGGCGGTCCCGGCGCCGGGGCCGAGGTCGACGACGTGGTCGGCGATCGCGATCGTCTCGGGCTTGTGCTCGACGACCAGGACGGTGTTGCCCTTGTCGCGCAGCCGCAGCAGCAGGTCGTTCATCCGCTGGATGTCGTGGGGGTGCAGGCCGGCGGTGGGTTCGTCGAAGACGTAGGTGACGTCGGTGAGGGGCGAGCCGAGGTGGCGGACCATCTTCACCCGCTGCGCCTCGCCGCCCGACAGGCTGGGGGACTCACGGTCCAGGCTGAGGTAGCCGAGGCCGATCTCCACGAGCGAGTCGAGGGTCTCGCGCAGGGTGGCCACCAGCGGCGCGACGGACTCGTCGTCGATCTTGGCGACGACGTCGGCGAGGTCGCTGATCTGCATGGCGGCGCAGTCGGCGATGTTCAGGCCGCCGATGCGGCCGGCGAGCGCGGCGGGGTTGAGGCGGGCGCCGCCGCAGGCGGGGCAGGTGCTGAAGGTGACGGCGCGGTCGACGAACGCGCGGACGTGCGGCCGCAGGGAGTCGCGGTCCTTGCCGAGGTAGAGCCGCTTCACCTTCACCAGCAGGCCCTCGTAGGTGGTGTTGAGGCCGCTGTTGTGGATCTTGGTGGCGGGTTTGTTGAGGAGGTCGTCCCACTGGGCGGGGGTGTAGTCGCGGAGTCTGGTGTCGGGGTCGACGAGCCCGGATTCGGCCAACACCTTCCAATACCAGGAGCCGACGGCGAAGCCGGGGACGGTGACGGCGCCCTCGTTGAGCGACAGGTCGCGGTCGAGCAGCTGGTCGAGGTCGATGGCGGTGGTGCGGCCGAGGCCCTCGCATTCGGGGCACATGCCCTCGGCGCTGTTGAAGCTGTAGGCCGAGGACGTCCCGGCGCTCGGCGTGGCGAGCCGGGAGAAGACGATCCGCAGCATGGTGTGGGCGTCGGTGGCGGTGCCGACGGTGGAGCGGGAGTTGGCGCCCATCGGCTCCTGGTCGACGATGATCGCCGCGGACAGGTTGCGCAGCGCGTCGACGTCGGGGCGGGCGGGGCTGCCCATGAACGACTGCAGGAACGCGGTGTAGGTCTCGTTGATCAGCCGCCGTGACTCGGCGGCGATGGTGCCGAAGACCAGCGACGACTTGCCGGAGCCGGACACGCCGGTGAAGACGGTGAGGCGGCGCTTGGGGATGTCCAGGTCGACGCCGGCGAGGTTGTTCTCGCGGGCGCCGCGGACCTCGATGACGTCGTGCCGGTCGGCGGCGGGTCCGGGGCCGGCCGCGGTGGGGATGCCGGTGCCGGCGGTGGGCGGGAGGGGCATGCGTCGTCCTCGCATCGGCTTGATAGCTTATGGCGTAAAGAGATCGTGGAATGAATCAGTTTACGGCATACGGAGTTGTTCGGTGACCGTGTTCGCGGGGCAGGGCGACCCCCGCCGCTCGATGGACCTGCTGTGGGGGCGGACGGACGCCGCGGCCCCGTCGCACGCGCGTCCGGGGCCGCGGCCTGGGCTGAGCGTGGAGGTCATCGTGGACGCGGCGATCGCGGTCGCCGACGCCGAGGGGATGGCGGCGCTGTCGATGCGCGCGGTCGGTGAGCGGCTCGGCCGGACGGCGATGGCGCTGTACACCTACGTGCCGGGCAAGGCCGAGCTGGTGGACCTGATGTACGACCGGGCGCTGGCGGAGCTGCCGGCCGCCTACGAGGTGTCGGCGGGGTGGCGTGCGGCGCTGGTGGCGTGGGCGGAGGACGGCTGGGCGTTCTATCTGCGGCATCCGTGGATGCTGCAGGTGTCGCAGGCGCGTCCGGTGCTGGGGCCCAACGAGTACGGGGTCCTGGAGGCGCTGCTGGGGGTGCTCGCGGTGACGGGGCTGGACGCGCGGGGGGTGCGGCGGGCGGTCGCGGCGCTGTCGAGCGTGGTGCGGGGCGCGGCGGGGACGGTGGCGGAGTCGCGGCAGGCGGTGCGGGCGACGGGCCTGACGGAGGAGCAGTGGTGGCACGGGCGGGCCGGGGCGCTGCCGGAGGTCGCGCCGGGGTTCGCCGAGCGGTTCCCGCGCGTGGCGTGGCTGGACGCCGAGGGCGCCCCCGAGATGCCGGAGACCGCTGAAGCCGCCGGCGAAGCCGGTGACGGGCCGGACGGCGGTTCGGACGGCGGGGTGTCGTATCTGGAGCGGGCGGCGCGGGAGGCGTTCGAGGGCGGGCTGGAACTCGTCCTGGACGGCATCGAGGCGGCGATCGCCCGCGCCGCCGCGCGGAAGAGGTGACGGGCCGCGCCCGCGCGGGGACGTGAGCAGGATCTCATCGGCGTCCCGTCACATTCGAGGGGGCCGAAGTCCTCATCCTGGTATGGACACTTTCTCGATCGCGCTGCCCGATGAGGCGGCGGTGGGCGCGGCGGCCAAGCCCGGCGGCGGCCGGGCGGCGGCGGGCGTGCTCGGGCTGGCCGGACCGGCGTTCGTGGACGTCTTCGCGCGCGCGGGGCACGCGGCGTTCCGCAGGGATCTGGAGCGGCTGGCGGCGGCCGCGGCGGCGGGCCGGGCGCACGCGCCGCAGGTGCGGGCGGGCTGGGAGAACCTGAAGCTGCAGCTGCGCCGTCACCACGATCTGCAGGCGGGCGCGTTGTGGCCGCGGGTGGAGCGCGCGGTGGCGGGTCACGGCCCTGACCTGGGGGTGGTGGCGGAGCTGCGGGCGGAGTACGAGGGGATCGGGCCGCTGGTGGTGGCGCTGGACGCCGCGTTGGAAGACGACGAGCGGGATTCGGGGGAGCTGGTGTCGGCGGTGCGGGCGCTGCGGGCGGCGCTGGAGGTGCATCTGCGGCATGAGGAGGCGGGGGTGCTGGCGCTGGCGCGGCGGGTGCTCGGCCCGGCGGACTGGGCGGGGTTCGCCGCCGACGCGGTGTCGGCGTGCGGTTCGCCGGGCGGATCTGGAGGCGTTTCGGGTGGCGTTTCGGGAGGCGGGGGCTGCGGGGAGGGGACGGTGCCGTGGCTGGTGGACGGGATCGCGCCGCTCGAGCGCAGCCGTTTCCTGACGGCGCTGCCGCGCGAGGTGCGGGAGATGAACCGGATGCGGTGGGAGCCGCGTTACCGCAGGCGCCGCCTGTGGAGCGTCTGACCGTCGCCCCGAGCCGGCGCGCGGAGTGTCACCAGGGGACGGCGCGGACGGTGACGTGCCGGTCGGCGGGGTTGTAGTACGACATCAGCAGCGCGGCGGTGGTGCTGAGCTCGGGGTGGCCGATGAACGCGCGGCATTGGTCGTTGCCGGTGCCGCCCGAGCAGGGGACGGCGCCTTGCCCGGCGGGCCGCCAGGGGCCTTGCGGGGCGGGCGCGCGCCACAGCCGGTACCGGCCGTCCAGTCCGCGCTGCTCGATGAGGACCAGGCCGTGGCCGGCGGCGGTGTAGTCGGCGATGTGGACGGCGGCGGGCGCGGCGCCGGGCGCGACGGTCTGGGCGCGAGACGCGTCGGACGTCCATCCGGCGGGGGACCAGTACCGGTAGGCGGACGGGTCGCGCCAGGCGGCGGGGTCGGCGGGGACGCGGGCGAGGGTGACGCGGCCGGCGGCGCAGGCGCCGATGGTCCAGGTGTCGCAGGCCGACCCGTAGAGGTAGAGGTGGCCGTCGCGCAGGACGGGGGAGCCGAGGGTGAGCTGGAAGGGCAGGCCGCCGGGGACGGTGAACACGCGGGTCTGGCCGTGCAGGGTGCGGTCGGCGAGCCGGTAGGCGGCGATGCCGTATCCCTGGGGGGTGATGGTGGTGCCGTGGACGCACACGTCGGTGTAGGTGAGCAGGACGGTGCCGTCGCCGGGCAGGGGTGCGGCGCCGGAGATCCAGGAGGCGCTGTAGGCGGTGCCGGGGATGTGGCAGGGGGCGCCGCCGGGGAGCTGGAGGCCGGGCGGGGTGGAGAGCAGCGCTTGCGGCGGCCCGTCGCCGGGCGCGGTGGCGGCTCGGGCGCGGGGAGTGCCGGGGGTGGGGAGTTCGGTGAGGTCGGTGGGGACGCGTCCGGGTGCGGTGGTGCCGGTGGCGGCGGTCGCGCCGAGCCACAGGCCGGGGCGGGTGCCCTTCCAGGTGGAGTCGCAGAACAGCCACAGGTCGCGGTGGCCGGTGAGGGGGGCGCTGTAGCCGCAGTCGCGGTCGATGGTGTTGCCGGGCGCGGCGGTCTCGTAGCGGGACAGGACGCGGGCGGGCGGCGCGGCGCCGGGCGGGTGCCGGGGGCGGTCGTGCAGGAGGACGGCGACGATCGCGGCGGTGGTGAGCAGCGCGCCGGCAAGGAGGGCGGCGGGTGCGGCCAGTCCGCCGCGTCCGGGTGGTGCGGGCGGAGCCGTGGGTGCGGGGCGGGCCGTGCGGTGGTTCATGCGACGGTCCCTCTCCGGGGTGCGGCGGCTTCCGGGTGCCAGGGTCGCGTGCGGGTGCGCGCGGCGGCAAGCCGGGGTGCGCGGTGGTGCGGCCGGTGCGCGGCGGGGCGGGTCAGAAACGGGCGGTGAGCAGGGCCAGGACGGCGACGCCGGCGGTGAGCCAGGCGGCGTAGTCGCCGATGTGCCCGGAGTGCAGGGCGTGCAGGCGGGCGGCCGCGGCGGCGGCGGTCCGCGCGAGGGGCCCCTGCCGGTCGGAAGCGGGGTCGGAGGCGGGGTCGGAGGCGCGTCGCCGCAGCGCGTACCCGGCGACGAGCGCGGCCAGCAGCAGGGTGGCCAGGAATCCGGCGACGCCGGAGGCGGTCCAGGGGTCGGCGGGGACGGCGTGGGGGTGGGGGACGCGGCCGTCCAGGACCAGGCCGGCGTAGCCGTCGCGGTCGGTGAACATCGCGGCGGCGGTGCCGACGGGCCCGCCGGGGATCAGCCCGACCAGCAGCGCGCCGATGAGCAGGACCAGGCCGGGGCTGAGCATCGTCCAGGGCAGGTTCCGCAGGGTGGGGCGGGTCTCGGGGCCCTCGTGCCCGCCGCCGGCGCCGGGCCGTCCGCCGTGCGCGGGGTCCTCCTCGGCGGGGGTGCCGCGGAACACCCCGAGCCAGACGCGCAGGACGGCGCCGGCGGTGAGCGCGGACGCGACGATGGCCAGCGGGGTGAACCACCACCAGCCGAGTTCCTCGGCGGCGTGCTCGGTGACGGCGTGCCCGGCGAACAGCCCGGAGGGGGGCAGCCCGGCCAGGCCGAGCGCGCCGAGCAGGAAGGTGGCGCCGGTGACGGGCATGCCGCGGCCGCGGCCGCGCAGCTCGTGCTCGTCGACGGTCTCGTGCCGGTTGAGCAGGGCGCCGGCCGCCAGGAACAGGGCGCCTTTCACGCCGGCGTGCCCGGCGAGATAGTAGGCGGTGCCGGCGAGGGCGTCGGGTCCGTGGGCGGCGACGCCGACCAGCAGCAGCCCGACGTGGCTGATGGTGGAGTAGGCCAGCAGCCGTTTGATGTGGTGCTGCAGGACGCACATGACGGCGCCGAGCAGCGCGGCGGCGGCGCCGAGGACGGCGATGGCGCGCAGCGGGACGAGCCCGGCGAACGTCGCCCAGTAGGTGCGGGCGATGCCGTAGACGCCGAGCGGCACCATGATGCCGGAGAACAGCACGCAGACGGGGGTGGGGGCGACGGCGTGGGCGTCGGCGAGCCAGAAGTGGAAGGGGACGGCGGACGCCTTGACCAGGTAGCCGGTGCAGATCAGCACGAACGCGGCGGTGACCAGGGCGTCGCCGTGCCCGCCGGCGCCGGTGCCGGCGAGCTGCCGTCCGGTGGTGGCGAGGCCGAGCTGGCCGGTGCGAGCGTAGACCAGGGCGATGCCGGCGAGGGTGAGGTAGGCGCCGATCGACTGGATGATGCCGAAGTTGAGGGCGCCGTGGACGGTGGAGGGCTCCTCGGAGCGGTAGCCGGTGAGCGCGAACGCCACGACGCTCATCAGCTCGAAGAACACGAACGCGTCGAACAGGTCGCCGGTGTAGACGTAGGCGACCATGGCCGCCAGGAACAGCAGCATGAGGGTGTGGAAGATCGCCTGGATCTCGGTGAAGAACCGCCAGGAGAACAGCAGCGCCGCGAGGGTGAGCACGGCGGCGACGAGGGCGATGCCGGCGGCGAAGGGGTCGGCGACCAGCGGGATCCCGACGCCGGTGGCCGGTCCCCAGCCGCCGAGCCAGCTGACCTGGGCGTGGTGGGGGGCGCGGGTGAGGGTGAGGGCGGACAGGGCGGCGACGGCGGCGACGGCCAGCACGGCGGCGACGTCGACGACCAGCCGCGGCAGCCACCGCCCGGCGGTGGCCAGCAGCGCGGCGGCCAGGATGGGGACGGCGATGGTGATCTGCAGGATCACGATTCGAGCGACCTCAGCTCGCCGGGGTCGATGGTGCCGCGGCGCTTGGCGACCTGGACGGCCAGGGCGAGCAGCAGGGCGGTGACGGTGGCGCCGACGACGATGTCGGTGAGGGTCATGGCCTGCACGACGGGGTCGGTGACGGGGCGTCCGCGGGGCGGGCGGTCGGAGAAGACGGGGGCGGTGGCGCCGTAGCGGTAGCCGATGGCCAGCAGCAGCACGTAGGTGCCGGACTGGGTGACCGACAGGCACACCATGGCGTGGATGAGGTCGCGGCTGGTGACGATGCCGTAGATCCCGACGAGGACGATCCAGGCGGCGGTCAGGTAGGGCAGGTGGCTCACGGGGTCCCCCCGGGTGGTTCGCGCACGAGCAGCGCCTGTTCGAAGAACTTGCCGATGAGCAGGACCAGCGCGCAGCCGACCTCGACGCCGACGGCGCCGTTGAGGGCGGGGACGGCGCCGGCGGCGGCCAGGGCCATCGCGACGAACACGCCGGCGGCGAGCGCCTCGGTCGACTCGAACACCGGGATGGGCCGCAGCCGCTGCAGGGCGGGGTAGTCGCCGGCGAGGTACAGCAGGTGGACGGCGGTGCCGAGGATGACGCCGCCCTGGAATCCGCCGCCGGGGGACTGGGCGCCGTGGGCGATGATGTAGACGCCGATCAGCAGGGTGACGGGCAGCAGCAGGTAGCCGACGATGCGCAGCGCGTCCGACACCTCGGCGGGGCCGAGCCGGTGCGCGGCGCCCTCGTCCTCGGCCTCCTTGCCCACGACGCGCAGCAGCACCACCGCGCCGATCGCCGAGGCCATGAGGATCAGTTCCTCGCCGACGGTGTCGAAGGCGCGCTGGTCGAAGTTGACCGAGGAGATGGTGTTGGTGGTGGATTCGCGCAGGGCCTGCCGGACGGCGCGGTCGCCGTAGGGGTGCACGGCGCCGCCATCCAGCACAGCGCCGACGGCCGCGCCTACGCCCAGCACGAGCCGGACGGCAAGCTCCTCGCCCAGGTCTTCACCGGCCGCCAGGCCGCCGGGGCC
>NZ_JBEYYT010000260.1:0-13189 GCF_040645715.1 Spirillospora sp. NPDC046719
CCGGTGCGGGTGCGGGTGCGGTGGTCGATGTACGAGGGGCTCGACCGGAGCCTCGACGGAGGACGTCCTCCGTGGCCCGCGGTGGGGTCACTGCTTGGCCGACTTGTACACGGCCCAGCGGTCGTTGACCGTCGGGACGTGCACGGTGAGGCTTTTCGGCCACTCGACCGGCAGGCCGAGGAGGTTGTACTCCTGGGTGTTCTGCGGGGTCTCGGCGGCGGGCCGGGCCGCCTTGTCGGCGGCAGGCCGCTTGGCGTTGCCGGTCGCGGGCGCCTGCGCGGTGCCCGCCGCGGGCTCCTTGGCCTTGCCGGCGGTGTTCGCCGAGCACAGGATCTTGCCCAGGTCCGGGGTGTTCGGGAGCAGCTTCAGCTCCGACAGGACGCGGACGGCGCGGGCGCAGTCGCCGTTGTCGGCGGGCGTCGAGGTGGTCGTCGTGGTGGTCGCAGGGCCGGGCGGCGGCGCCTCCTGCGCCGACGCGGGGGCCGCGACGGCCACGACCGAGGCCGCCGCCAGCACGGCGGGCAGCAGCCCTCTTCCGGAGATCCGGCTTCGCATAGGTACAACCCTCATCTCGATCACATCGCCACTACGCGACGTGTTCCCGCGTGATCGAGTCGGCGAAGCGCGGCCCGGCGAAAGGTAGCCGCCGCCATGGCGAAGGCTTTGCGCTCAGCGGACCGCGGGCATCGCCGGGGTACCGGCGCAGCACCTCAATTCCAAGAGAAGCCCCCACGGCGCCCGCATCCCGCCCAACGTGGGTAGATCACCGCGAAGGGTCCGCACTCCGGCATGTCAGGTCCATCCGAGCCGGTCGCCGACCTCGTCGGGGGCGTATCCGCGGCGGCCGCCCTCGCCGATCCACACCATGCCGTCGGCCTCCGTCACGATGCCGACGGCGTGCTCCTGCGGCATCCGGGGTTCGATCGCCAGCCGGACCTCCAGCCGCGGATCGAACCGGCGCAGCTCGTTGATGAGGTCGGCCACGGTGACCTCGCGCTTCGCTCCCCTGCGGTGTCTGCCCATACCTCGAATGAAACCATCCCGGCCGGACCACCCAGGACATTCGTCCCACTATGTCCGTTTGATCTTTACCGAGCCCGCAGGGGCCGCAAGGGGCGTGGGGGGCGAAGCCCCCATCGGGGGGCGGGGCGTGGGGGCGAAGCCCCCACACCGGGGGGCCCGGGGGGTCGTCCCCCCGAAAAACGGCGAAGGGTCCTCCGGGGAGCAGACGAAGTCTGCGACCAAGAGGACCCTAGGACCCGTAGCGGGGGCAGGATTTGAACCTGCGACCTCTGGGTTATGAGCCCAGCGAGCTACCGAACTGCTCCACCCCGCGGTGATGTCTTAACTCTATGGGGCGGGGGGTGCTTGCGCAAACCGATTAGGGACGGGGCGTTGCGGGGGTGTGGACGGGGGCTTGCAGGGCGGCGGCGAGCATGGCGGTGAGGTCGGCGACGAAGGCGTCGTGGTCGAGGAGGGTGGGGTCGGGGTGGCCGGGTTCGACGCGGCCGGTGCGGTCGGCGAGCGCGGCGGTGAGGAAGGCGATGGCGACGGCGATGCGTTCGAGGGCGCGGGGTTCGGGGAGGCGGGCGCGGCAGGCGGTCTGGAGGAGGTCGAGCTGGCGGGTGAGGGCGGTGCCGGCGATGACGGGCGGGACGCGGTGGCCGCGGATGCCGGCGCGGCCGGCGAGCTGGGCGGTGATGCGGAGGAAGTCGCGGCCTTCGGGGGTGCGGAGTTCGGCGGCGGTGGGTTCGACGATGGCGGCGACGATGCCGTGGAGGTCGGCGGGGTCGAGGGCGGGGAGGGTGGCGGCGCGGGCGGGTTCCATGCGCTGGACGCCGGCGCGGAGGATGGCGTCGAGGAGTCCGGCGCGGGAGCCGAAGTGGTAGGTGATGGCGGAGTCGTTGCCCTGCCCGGCGAGGGCGACGATGTCGCGGGTGCGGGCGGCGTCGATGCCTTCGGCGGCGAAGAGGCGGGCGCCGGCGCGGATGAGGCGGTCTCGGGTGGCGCTTGCGTCTCTCGGCACGCGGTGATACTAACAGAGGGCGTTAATAACGGTGCTCGTTATAACCCCCGGGAGGGCCGCGCCATGGCGGACGTCTACGATCCGTTCGATCCCGCATTCCAGGCCGACCCGTACCCCGCGTACCGGCGGCTCCGCGACGAGGACCCCGTCCACCGCCACGACGACCCGCCGTTCTGGGCGCTGTCGCGGTTCGAGGACATCTGGGCGGCGACGCGCGACGCGGGGACGTTCTCGTCCGCGCAGGGCCTGACGTTCTATCCGGACGAGATCGGCACGCTGGGCCTGGCGCCGACGATCGTGATGCTGGACCCGCCGCGGCACACCGTCCTGCGCAGGCTGGTCAGCCACGGGTTCACGCCGCGCCGGATCGCGGCGCTGGAGGACATGCTGCGCGCGTTCGTCCGGGAGAACATCGCCCGGATGGAGGAGAAGGCGGCCGACGGCGAGACCCCGGACCTGCACGGCGACTTCTCCGCGCCGCTGCCGACGTTCGCGCTGGCGCACCTGCTCGGCGTCCCGGAGGCGGACCGGGCGCGGTTCACCCCGTGGGTGCGGGCGCTGACGACGCTCCAGGACGACGGGTTCGACCTGAAGGCGCTGAAGGACGACGCGGTCGCCGCCGTCGGGGAGATGTTCGAGTACTTCACCGGGGTGATCCAGGCCCGCCGCGCCGACCCGTCCGACGACCTGATCAGCGCGCTGACGGTGGCCGAGGCGGACGGCGAGCGCCTCACCGACTGGGACATCCTCGGCTTCTGCTTCGTCATGGTCGCGGGCGGGAACGACACGACCGCCAACCTGATCTCGCACGGGGTGGCGCTGCTGGACACCGACCACGCGCAGCGCGAGCGGCTCGCGTCCGACCTCTCGCTGATCCCGAACGCGCTGCTGGAATTCCTGCGGCTGGAGGCGTCGGTGCAGGCGCTCGGCCGGACGACGACGCGCCCGGTCGTGGTCCGCGGCACGGAGATCCCCGCGGGCGAGAAGGTGATGATGCTGTTCGGGGCGGCGAACCGGGACGAGCGGGAGTTCGGCCCGTCCGCCGGGGACCTCGACGTGACCCGGGAGATCCCGCGCCATCTGGGCTTCTCCAGCGGCGTCCACTTCTGCATCGGCTCGCACCTGGCGAAGCTCCAGGCGCGTGTCGCGCTGGAGGAGCTGCTGAAGGCCCATCCCCACGCGGGCGTGGACGTGGCGAACGCGCGGCGCATCGCGTCGCCGTTCACCCGCGGCTGGATCTCGCTCCCGGCGACCGGGATCGGGTGAGCAGGATCGGGTGAGCAGCATCGGGTGAGCCGCGCGACCGGCGGCACGGCGCTCACCTCACGGACGCCGCGGGCTCACCCCATGGACGGGGCCGCGCCGAACCCGCCGTAGAAGGATCCCTGGTGCATGCAGTTGACGCTGGCGAACTGCCCCTCGGCGGACCGCTCCTGGATGACCTTGCCGTCCAGGGTGATGCTGCAGTGGATGGTCCCGGACTTGATCCCGGTGTTCCCGCCGACGCTCAGGAACGTGAACTGCGACGCCTTGAACGTCGCGGTCCACGGCGGCTTGACCGTCTGGTTCGTCATGCCGCCGTCCGGCGGCATGACCATGACCGAGAGGGGCGACACGCTGCCGGTCACCTTGTAGACGATCTTGTGGACCACCGGTTCGGACGGGGTCGCCGAGGCCGAGGACGCGGTCGCGCGCGGGACGGCCGGGTCGGAGGGCGAGTGCCCGGCACCCGTACCGCCGCCCGTCCCGCCGCCCGACGGCAGCACGAGGACGGCGAGGGCGCCGGCGGCCACGAGAGCGGCGACCCCCGCGCCCGCCGCGATCAGCAGCCGCGGGGCCTGCCTGCCGGCGGGGTGCGGTGCGGTCATGACGGCCGTGCCGGGGTTCGTCGAGGGGCCGTGCGGCGGGAGCCCCGGCGCCGGGAAGCCCGCGGGAGGCGGGCCGGGAGGCGGCGCGAACAGCTGCGAGGCCGACGTGCCCTGCCCCTCCGCCCGGAGGAAGGACGCGACGGCGCCGGCGCTCGCCGGGCGCAGGTCCACCTCCTTCGCGAGGAGGTCGAGCACGAGCCGCTCCAGGTGCGGCGGCACGTCCGGGCGGAGGGCGCCCACCCGCGGCGGCGGCTCGTTCAGGTGCGCGTACAGCAGGCCGGGCAGGCCGGAGCCGGAGCGGAAGGGGGGCTCGCCGGTGAGGAGCTCGTGGAGGACGCACCCGAACGCGTACAGGTCGGACCGGAAGTCGGCGGCCGCCCCGCGGAACTGCTCGGGGGCCATGTAGAGGGGCGTGCCGACGGACCCGCCGTCCTGGGTGAGCCGCGTCGCGGCGTCGGCCAGCCCGGCGACGCCGAAGTCGCACAGCTTGAGCCGCCCGTCGGCGAGCAGGAAGAGGTTCGCGGGCTTGATGTCGCGGTGCACGATCCCGCGCGAGTGGGCCGCGGCGAGGGCGTCGGCGACCTGGACGGCGAGGCCGACCGCCTCGCCGACGGGCAGCCCGCCCGGGCGGCGGCGCATGACCGTCCGGAGGTCCTCCCCTTCGAGGAGCTCCATGACCAGGTACGCGAGGCCGTCCTCGGTGCGGCCGACGTCGAACACGACGGTGATGCCGGGGTGCTGGAGCGCGGCGGCGGCCTCCGCCTCGCGCTCGAACCGTTCCATCGCGCCGGGCACGTCCGCCAGCTCGGCGGGCAGCGCCTTCACGGCGACCGGCCGGCGCAGCCGGGTGTCGACCGCGCGCCAGACCTCGCCCATGCCGCCGCGGCCGATCAGGCTCTCCAGGCGGTAGCGGCCGTCGAGCTCCGTTCCGGCGGCGAGCCGCGGCCCGTCCGTCATGCACGCCTCCCGACGGCCTGTGCGGTCACGAGCCATGATTATGCGTATAGAAGAACGTCGTTGTCCATCTGACGCGCGACGCGGGCGCGCGAAGGCCCGGCCGCCGGAGTGCGCGCCCCGGCGGCCGGGCCCTGAGAACGTGCGGCGGGCCGTCAGCCCATGTGCGGGTAGCGGTAGTCGGTCGGCGGGACGAACGTCTCCTTGATCGACCGCGGCGACGTCCAGCGCAGCAGGTTGAACACCGAGCCGGCCTTGTCGTTGGTGCCGGACGCCCGCGCCCCGCCGAACGGCTGCTGCCCGACGACGGCGCCGGTCGGCTTGTCGTTGACGTAGAAGTTCCCGGCGGCGTAGCGGAGCACCTCGGCGGCGTGCGCGATCGCGGCCCGGTCGGTGGCGATGACGGCGCCGGTCAGCGCGTAGTCGGCGACCGACTCCATCTGCGCGAGCATCTCCTCGTACCGGTCGTCGTCGTAGACGTGGACGCCGAGGATCGGCCCGAAGTACTCGGTCGTGAAGATCTCGTTCTCCGGGTCGCCGGACACGAGGACGGTCGGCCGCACGAAGTACCCCACCGAGTCGTCGTAGGCGCCGCCCGCGACGACCTCGACCGACGGGTCCGCCTTCGCCCGGTCGATCGCGGCCTTGCTCTTCGCGAACGCCCGCTCGTCGATCACCGCGCCGATGAAGTTCGACAGGTCGGACACGTCGCCCATCGTGAGGCCCTCGACCTCGTCCGCGAGCCGCTCCTTGAACCCGTTCTCCCAGATGGAGCGGGGGATGTAGGCGCGGGACGCGGCGGAGCACTTCTGCCCCTGGTACTCGAACGCGCCGCGCACCAGCACGGTCTTCAGCACGTCCGGGTCGGCGGACGGGTGCGCCACCACGAAGTCCTTGCCGCCGGTCTCGCCGACGAGCCGGGGGTAGCTCCGGAACTTCTCGATGTTGTTCCCGACCGTCTTCCACAGGTGCTGGAACGTCGCGGTGGAACCCGTGAAGTGGATGCCGGCGAGGTCCGGGTGGGCGAGCGCGACCTCGGACACGGCCAGCCCGTCGCCGGTCACCAGGTTGATGACGCCCGGCGGGAGCCCGGCCTCCTCCAGCAGCCGCATGGTCAGCACGGCCGCGTAGGTCTGCGTCGGCGACGGCTTCCACACCACGACGTTGCCCATCAGCGCGGGCGCGGTCGGCAGGTTCGCGGCGATCGCGGTGAAGTTGAACGGGGTGATCGCGTAGACGAACCCCTCCAGCGGCCGCAGGTCCGACCGGTTCCACACGCCCGGGCTGCTGATCGGCTGCTCGGCGAGCAGCCGCCGCGCGTAGTGCACGTTGAAGCGCCAGAAGTCGACCAGCTCGCACGGGCTGTCGATCTCCGCCTGCTGGACGGTCTTGGACTGCCCGAGCATCGTCGCGGCCAGGATCGTCTCGCGCCACGGCCCGGCGAGCAGGTCGGCGGCGCGCAGGAAGACCGCGGCGCGCTCGTCGAACGGCAGCGCCCGCCACTTCGGCGCGGCCTCCAGCGCGGCGGCGATCGCGTCGCGGGCGTCGTCCGCCGTCGCGGTCCCGAACGTCCCGAGCACCGACGCGTGCCGGTGCGGCTGGACGACGGCGACCTTCGCGCCGGCGCCGAGCCGCCGCTCGCCGCCGATCGTCATGGGCAGGTCGATCGGGGCCTCGGCGGTCAGCTCGGCGAGCCTCGCCTCCAGCCGGGCCCGTTCGGCGCTGCCGGGCGCGTACCCGCGCACCGGCTCGTTGGCGGGCGTCGGAACGGTGGTCACGGCGTCCATGGAAGGGGGCCTCCTCATCGGTGTTGGTTGCGAGGGGGGACGACCCCCCACGCCCCCCGCGCCGGCTTCGCCGGGATCAGCGGGAGACGAACGAACGAAGGAAGAACACGAGGTTGGCCGGACGCTCGGCCAGGCGGCGCATGAAGTAGCCGTACCAGTCGGCGCCGTACGGCACGTAGACGCGCATCCGGTTGTCGCGCGCGAGCCGCCGCTGCTCGGCGGCGCGGATGCCGTAGAGCATCTGGAACTCGTACGAGTCGGGGGACCGGTCGTTCGTGACGGCGAGCGTCCGCGCGATGTCGATCATCCGGGGGTCGTGGCTGCCGACCATCGGGTACCCCTCCCCCGCCATCAGGACCCGCAGCCCGCGCACGTAGGCGCGGTCGATCTCGGCCTTGCTCTCGAACGCCACCGACGCCGGTTCCGCGTACGCGCCCTTGACGAGCCGGACCCGCGAGCCCTCGTGCGCCAGGTCCCGCAGGTCGCCCTCGGTGCGGCGCAGCATCGCCTGGATCGCCACGCCCGTCCGCGGGAAGTCGGCGCGCAGCTTGCCGAGGATCTCCAGCGTGGAGTCCACGGTCGTGTGGTCCTCCATGTCCAGCGTGACCGTCATGCCGGCCCGGTCCGCGGCAGCGCAGATCTCCCGCGCGTGGTCGAGCGCGAGGTCGCCGGGGAGCGCCTGGCCGAGCGCCGACAGCTTCACCGACGCGTCCGCGCCCGCGGCCAGCCCCCGCTCGGCGAACGCGCCGAACATCGCCAGGTAGGCGTCCCGCGTGGCCTCCGCCTGCGCCCGCTCGCGCGTGTACTCGCCGAGGTGGTCCAGGGTGACGCGGAGACCGTCGGCGGTCAGCTCCCGCACCGCCCGGACGGCGGCGTCCAGGTCCTCGCCGGCGACGAACCGGTCGACGACCCGCCGCGTCAGCGGGACCGAGGTCACGAGGCCGCGCACGCGGTCGCTGCGCGCGGCGGCGAGGAGAACGGGACCGAGCATCAGAGGGCCTCCTTACGTCACCTCGACGGTAGGAACCCGGCCCGGTCACCGCGTATAGTCAAATGCCACTTTCAACCAGCGACTTCTTCATACATATGTCTTATGGCTCCTGATCTGCAAGAGATCGTGGAACTCGCCGCCGACCTCCTCGGCGCCCCGGCGACGCTGGAGGACCGCGACTTCCACCTCGTCGCCTACGCCGCGCACGGCGACACGATCGACCCCGTCCGGATGGACTCGATCCTGCACCGGCGCGCGACCGAGGCCGTCCGCACCCGCTTCGAGTCCTACGGCATCGCCCGCGCCGCCGGGCCCGTCCGCATCCCCGCCGACCACTCCCTCGGCCAGCTCGGACGGCTGTGCCTGCCCGTCCGCTGGAACAACGTCACCTACGGCTACCTCTGGCTGCTCGACGACCAGGAGCGCATCACCGACGCCGCCCCCGCCATGCCGCTCTGCGAGCGAGCCGGGCTCCTCATGGCGCGCCAGGCCCGCGAGCGCGACGACCTCGGCTGGAAGGTCGCCGACCTGCTGTCCGCGCAGCCGGACGTGCGCGCGCAGGCCGCCAACGAGCTCGCCGAGGCGGGCGTCCCCGACCCGCCGCTCGCCGTCGCCGTCCTGCGCAGCCCGAACACCGACCCGCTCAACCCGTGGCTGCTCCCCCACTCCGTCCTCACCACGGTCTGGCAGCGCGACCACGTCCTGGTCATCCCGGCGTCGGCGGCCCCGCACACCGTCGTCGACCGGGCCCGCCGCCTGCTGGAGGAGCGCACCGCGCCCGTCCACGCGGGCTTCTTCTCGCCCAGCCCCTCCCTGGAGACCGTCCACGAGGGCTGGCTCCGCGCCCGCGTCGCCGCCCGCATCGCCGCCGCCGGCGAGACCCGCGACTGGACGTCCCTCGGCGTCCTGCGGCTCCTGCGCGCCGCCGGCGACGAGGCCCTCGCCCAGACGACCCGGACCCCGGGGACGGAGACCCTCCTCCAGCACCCCGACCTCGCCCTCACCGCCCGCACCTACCTGGACCTGGCGGGCAACGTCCAGAGAACGGCACGAACCCTGAACATCCACCGCCAGACCCTCTACCACCGCCTCCGCCGCATCGAGGAACTGACGGCCCTGACCCTCACCAACGGCCAGGACCGCCTGACCCTCCACCTGGCCCTCACCCTCGCCCCGCACCTCCAGCAGGACGAGTGATCAGGACTCCGCGAGACGGGCGTGCAGCTCCCGCAGTTCGCGCTTGAGGATCTTGCCGCTGGGGTTCTTCGGCAGCGACTCGGCCAGCACCACGTACTTCGGCCGCTTGTAGCCCGCGAGCCGCTCCCGGACGTGCGCGTGGACGTCGTCGGCGCTCAGGGCGGCCCCGGCCCTCGGCACGACGACCGCCGTGACCGCCTCGATCCAGCGCGGATGCGCGATCCCGAAGACCGCGACCTCCGCGACCCCGTCCAGCTCGTAGATCGCCTCCTCGACCTCCCGGCTGGCGACGTTCTCTCCGCCCGTCTTGATCATGTCCTTCTTCCGGTCGACCACCGACAGGTGGCCGTCCTCGGTCATGATCCCGAGGTCCCCCGAGTGGAACCAGCCGCCGCGGAAGGCGTCCTCGGTCTTGGCCTCGTCGTTGTAGTAGCCGAGGGCCGCGTGCGGGCTCCGGTGCACGATCTCGCCGACCTCGCCCGCCGGGACGGGGTTCCCCTCGTCGTCGACGAGCATCGTCTCGACGTTGAGGGCCGCCCGCCCCGCGCTGCCGGCCCGCTCCAGCTGCTCGTCCGGGCGCAGGATCGTCGCGAGCGGCGCCATCTCCGTCTGGCCGTAGAAGTTCCACAGCCGCACGTCCGGCAGCCGCCGCAGCAGCTCCCGCAGCACCTCGACGGGCATCGCGGACGCCCCGTAGTACCCCTTCCGCAGGCTGGACAGGTCGCGCCGGTCGAAGTCGGGATGCCGCAGCAGCGAGATCCACACGGTCGGCGGGCAGAACAGCTTGGTGACCCTCTCCCGCTCGATCGTCTCCAGCACCAGCGCGGGATCGGGCCCCGGCAGGATGACGCTCGTCGCCCCGAGGTACACGTCGACCGAGAAGAAGCAGTCCAGCTGCGCGCAGTGGTACATCGGCAGCGCGTGCGCCTCCACGTCGTCGGCGGACATCTCCCCGTCGACGACGCAGCTCACGTACTGGCTGATCAGCGACCGGCTGGTCAGCATGACGCCCTTGGGCCGCGACTCGGTCCCCGACGTGTACATCAGGCGCAGCGGGTCGTCGTCGCCCACGAGCACGTCCGGTGCCGCGGCGGACCCCTCCCGGCACCACGCGTCGACGTCCTCCCAGCCCTCGGCGCCGCCGCCGATCCGCCCGCGGACCCCGCCCTCGACACCGGCCGCCGCCAGCGCCTTCTCCGCGACGGGCACCAGCGCGCCCTCGGCGACGATCCCGGAGGCCCCCGAGTGCCCCAGGATGTAGGCGATCTCGTCCGCGCCCAGCATGAAGTTGACCGGCACCAGCACCACGCCCAGCTTCGCCGTCGCGAACGCCAGCACCGCGTACTGCCAGCAGTTGTGCGACAGCAGGGCGAGCCGGTCGCCCTTCGCGAGCCCCCGCCCCGCCAGCGCGTTCGCCGCGCGGTTCACCGCCGCGTCGAACTCCGCGTAGGTGAACCGCTCATCGCCGCCGACCACCGCGAGCTTGCCCGGATACCGCCGGGCCGTCCGGTGCACCAGATCCCCGTAGGAGTGCTGCCGGGCCCTCGCGACCGACGTCGACATCGCCCACCGTCCTTTCCAGACATAACCGCTGATAGAGGCAGTGATCTGGATCATAGCCGCGGGTCACGCGGCGGCCGGTTCGGCGGCGCCGCGCGCGGCGTGGACGCCGATCGCGAACAGCGCGGCGAAGAAGACGTCGTCGGCCAGCAGGAACCAGGGCCGGGGCAGGCCGAGGGCGCCGATCAGGCACGACACCAGCAGCGCGACCCCGATCCACCGCGGCAGCGTCCGGGCCCGCAGCACGGCGACGCCGAGGCAGACCGCGCCGGCGACCAGGCACAGCAGCGCGACGCCCTCGAAGACGGCGAAGCCGGAGGGCTCGTCGCGGGGGATGCCGCCGTGGCCGGCCAGGTACGGCTTCACGAAGCCCTCCACGACGCCCTCACCGATGTTCAGCATCAGCAGCGCGGCGAAGACGCAGGCGTACCCGGCGACGTGCAGTCGCGGCGCCCGTCCCGCGAAGGCCAGGATGACCGGCAGCCCGAGCGCGACGACGACGTCCCCGCCGACCGCGATCCCCTCGAACAGCGGCCAGAGCCGGTAGCGGAACACCTCGTCGCCGTGGCCCGGCGCGAGCAGGTTCGCGGCGAGGTAGCCGGACGCCGCGACGATCGTGCCGACGATGAGCGCCCATCCGGCCAGGCGCCTCAGGTTCACGGTCATGGTCTCCTCCTCGGAAGCCGCCGCCCTCCGGCGACGTCGCCCTCAGCGTCGGCCCGCCGGCGCCCCCGGTCGTCATGCCGCGGTCGCCACCGCCTCGTCCGCGGGTCGCCATCAGGACGAGGCGAATACGACCAGCGGATGACGCCGCCCGGCCCGCGCGCGGATAGCTTGCGAGCGTGACGCCGAGGACCCGGGAGCTGCTGCTGCCCGACGGGCTGGCCGCGCTCGCGGTCGCCGCCTTCGCCATGGTCGACATCGCGTTCCGCCTGGACAACTCGGCCCGCTACGGCCCGACGGCGGCGCTCGTCGCCTCCACCCTCGCGGCGGCGCTCGTGCTCGCCCTGCGCAGGGTCGCGCCGCTCGCCACCGCCGTGACCGTCGCGGCCGTCCTCGCGGGGCCGATGCTGGCCGTCCCGCTGACCTTCACGCTCTGGGGCGGCTTCCTGCCGATGCTGATCGCCGCCTACTCGGTGGCCCGGCACGCCGGCCGCGCGCACGCGTGCCTCGGCGCCGCGGCGACCGCCGCCGCGGTCGTCATCGTGATGCTGCGCAACCCGGACGCGGGGACCGCCGGGAACATCCCGTTCGCCGCCGTCCCGCTGGTCATCGTCCTCGTCGCCGGCCGGGTGCTGCGCGCCCGCGCCCGCAGCCACTCCGACGACCGGGCCCGGGCCCGGCGGCTGGAGGCCGCGCTCGCCGAGGAGCGGTCCCGCATCGCCCGCGAACTCCACGACATCATCGCCCACTGCGTCAGCGTCATGGTCGTCCAGGCCGGCGCCGCCGAGGACCTGCTCGACCGCGACCCCGCCAAGGCGCGCGCGCCGCTGCACTCGGTGCAGGAGACGGGGCGGCAGGCCGTCGGCGAGCTCCACCGGATGCTCGGCCTGCTGCGCGGGGAAGGGGCGCGCCCGGCGCTCGCGCCGCAGCCCGGCACCGCGGACCTCGCCGAGCTCACCGGCCACATGGCCGCCATCGGCCTGCCGGTCGAGCTCACCGTGGAGGGCCAGGAGCGTCCGCTACCGCCGGGCGTCGACCTCGCCGTCTACCGGATCGTGCAGGAGGCCCTCACCAACGCCCTCAAGCACGCCGCCCCGACCACCGCGCACGTGGTGCTGTACTACGACGAGCACTCCGTGCGGGTCAGCGTGCACGACACGGGACGCACCGGTGCCCGGGCGGGCACCGACCCGGACCGGCTCGGCCACGGCCTGCTCGGCATGCGCGAACGGGTCGGTCTCTACAACGGCACGCTGGCGACCGGGCACACCGGCGACGGCGGCTTCGCCGTGACCGCGAGCCTGCCGTTGGAGGCGGCCCCATGACGATCCGGGTGCTCATCGTCGACGACCAGGCGCTGGTCCGCGGCGGTTTCCGCTCGATCCTCGAAGGACAGGAGGACATCGAGGTCGTCGGCGAGGCGGCCGACGGCGCGGAGGCGGTGGACGCGGCGCTGTCCCTGCTGCCCGACGTCGTCCTGATGGACATCCGGATGCCGCGCATGGACGGCATCGAGGCGGCCCGCCGGCTCCTGCGCGACGGGCGCTGCCCGGCACGCGTGCTCATGCTCACGACGTTCGACGAGGAGGAGTACGTCTACCAGTCGCTGCGCGCGGGGGCGAGCGGCTTCCTGCTCAAGAGCGCGCCACCGCGCGAACTCGCCGGTGCCGTCCGCACGGTCGCCGCGGGCGAGGCGCTCCTCGCCCCGGAGATCACCCGCCGGATGATCGAGGAGTACGTGCGCCGCCCCCGTCCCGGCACGGCCCGTCCCGCCGGCCTGGAAAGGCTGACGCCGCGCGAGTTGGAGGTGCTGGGCCTCATCGCCCGCGGCCGCTCGAACGCGGAGATCAGCGCGGACCTGTTCCTCAGCGAGCCGACGGTGAAGACCCACGTGACGCGGATCCTCGCCAAACTCGCCCTACGAGACCGCGTCCAGGCCGTCGTCTTCGCCTACGAATGCGGCCTGGTCCAACCCGGCCACTGACCACAAGCCCACAAGAGGCAATGCCTCAAAACAGAGCGCAGAGCAAAAACCCGCACAGACGAGGAAAGCGAGGGGGGCGCCGACGCCGCCCGGGCCGACCGGGAGTACGGCGCGGCCCGGCTCTCCGTCGCCCGCATCGCCTCCACCAGCTACATGACC
>NZ_JBEYYT010000261.1:0-13188 GCF_040645715.1 Spirillospora sp. NPDC046719
CCCGCATCCGCGGCCATGCGGGCGGTGGCCGTTCGTGCCCGCGGCGTTCCTTAAGCGGCGCCGGTCCCGCCCGCGTCCGCTCCACCGGAGCCGTCGGTGAGCGCGGTGAGCAGGTCGGTCAGCCGGCCGACGAACGCGGCGGGATCCTCGATCCGGGCACCGAAGGTGAGCACCCCCTGGTTGAACAGGACGTGCGCCCAGTCGGCCATCCGGTCGTCGTCCAGCCTCTCGTTGAGCCTCTGGATCAGCGGATGCTTCGGGTTGAGCTCCAGCACCGCCTGGCGGGGCAGCCCGGCACCGCGGAGCCGGTGCATCAGGTTGACGTCGATCTCCGGCTCGTTGCTCACGATGCACGCGGGCGAGGTGGTGAGCCTGGTGGACAGCCGCACGTCGAAGGCCAGCCCGGACAGGTAGGCCTTGAACCTGCCCAGCAGCGCCGCGTACTCCGCGTCCGCCTGCTCCTTCTCCTGCTTCTCCTCCTCGTCCGCCAGCGCGCCCAGGTCCCCGGCGCCCTGCGCCACGGACTGGAACCTCCTGCCGTCGAAGTCGTGCAGGCTGGAGACCACCCAGTTGTCGACGCCCTCGCCCAGCAGCAGCACTTCCACGCCCTTGGACCGGAACGCCTCGAGATGGGGGCTCGCCTTGGCCGCGGCCGGCGACGGCGCGAGCAGGTAGTAGATGTGCTCCTGCCCGTCCTTCATCCGCGCCACGTAGTCGGCCAGCGAGACGTCCGCGCCGTCGGCCGCGGACCTGGTCGAGGTGAACCGCAGCAGCTTCGCGATGTCGTCCCGGTTGGAGTAGTCGTCGGCGACGCCCTCCTTAAGCGTGCCGCCGAACTCCTTCCAGAACACCGCGTACTTCTCGGGCTCGCGATCGGCCATGTCCGCCAGCCGCCGCAGGACCTTCTTCACCGCGTTGACCCGGATGTTGTCGACCGCCCGGCTGCCCTGCAGGATCTCCCGGGACACGTTCAGCGGGAGGTCGGCGGAGTCGATCACACCCCGGACGAAGCGCAGGTACTTGGGCAGGATCTGCCCGGTGTCCTCCATGATGAACACCCGCTGCACATGCAGCCGGACCCCGTTCCGGGAATTCTGCACCCACAGGTCGTACGGCGCCGTGCCCGGGATGAAAAGCAGCAGCGTGTACTCGTAGATTCCCTCGATCTTGGCGTGTACCCAGGCGAGCGGGTCGGAGGCGTCGCCGGAGATGTGCCGGTAGAACTCGGTGTAGTCATGGTCGGCCAATTCGTCCTTGGGCCGGGCCCATAGCGCCGATGCCTTGTTGATCGTCACATCCGGCCGGGGTCCGGCCTCGTCTCCGTCCTCCTTTTCACCGGGCTCGCCGGGCATGAGGATCGGCACGCTGATGTGGTCGGAGTACTTCTCGATGATCGACCGGAGCCGCCAGCCGTTCAGCAGCTCCTCCTCGCCGTCCTTGAGGTGCAGCACGATCGTGGTGCCCCGGTCGGCGCGCTCGATCGTCTCCAGCGAGTACTCGCCCTTCCCGTCCGACGTCCACCGCACCGCCTCGCCGGCTTCCAGCCCGGACCGCCGCGTGGTCAGCACCACCTTCTCCGCCACGATGAACGCCGAGTAGAAGCCCACCCCGAACCGGCCGATCAGCGCGGCGTCCTTGCGCTGGTCACCGGTCAGCGACCGCAGGAACTCCTGGGAGCCGGACCTGGCGATCGTCCCGATGTTCTCGATCACCTCGTCCCGGCTCATCCCGATGCCGTTGTCCGCGATCGTGAGCGTGCCCGCGTCCTTGTCATAGCCGACCCGGATCCGCGCCGGCCCCTGGGCATCGGGTGACTCGCCCGCCGCCAGCAGTTCCAGGCGGAGCCGGTCGATCGCGTCCGAGGCGTTCGAGATCAGTTCGCGCAGGAAGATCTCCTTGTTGCTGTACAGCGAATGGGTCATCAGATCCAGGATCTGCACGGCCTCCGCCTGGAAGCTGAACACCTCTTGCCCGGACCGTTCCGCCGCCACCGTCATTTCCGCCTCCGTCCGCAGCCCGCCAATGACGCGCCGAGTGTAACTCTCCGGTGTGTTCGCCGCCAGCATGGCTTCGGTCGGCGGCGCCAATTCTCCTGCAACTCGATTCTCGTATGAATCGCGGGCAGGCAAGGGCGTGCGCGGGCCGCGCATGGCAGCCCGGCAGTACCGATACAGCGCGAGATGCGCGCCGTTCATAAAACGGCGACCCGTTTTGAACTCGCGGAAATCGGAGCCTTTCTCAGATTCCCCGCAGGATCCGGGGCGGTTCCGTATCGAGAAGTCCGACGGGATCGAAGGAGAGCCGGTGGCCGGTCGGCGTGTTGCCCGACCGGCCCGACTCCGCGCGCATCGTGGCCACCAGCGCGGCGAGCGTCAACTCGGGCTTCCCGGCGATCCGCGCCGCGGCGCTGCACAGGGCGGACGGCAGGCACCCGCACAGCGTGATCAGGTCATGGACCGCGGACTGATCGGCCCGCATCCGTTCGCCGCCCACGATCTCGCCCAGCAGCTGGTGCGCTTCCGCCCGCGTCAGGACATCGAGCCGGATCCGGCGCGCCCCCTCCGACACCGTCAGCTCGTCGAGGCTCCTCCTGCTGGTCACGAGCACCATGCTGCCGGGTCCGTCCGACAGCAACGGGCGGACCTGCTCCGCCGTCCCGGCGTTGTCCAGCAGGATCAGCATGTCGCGGCCTGCCAGAAGCCGTCGGTAGAGGGCGATCCGATCCCCGGTGTCCGGCGGGATCATCGAGGCCGGCACGCCGAGAGCCCGCAGGAAGCGGTGCAGGATCTCGCCGGTCCTCGGCTCGGAGGAGTCGCCCTGAAGGTCGGCGAACAGCTGCCCGGCCGGAAAACGCCCCGCGAAGCGGTGCGCCCAGTGGACGGCGAGTGCGGTCTTGCCGACACCGGCCCGGCCGGTCAGGGTGACGAGCGGCCTGCCGTCCTCGCCGTGGTCCGGCCGGTCCAGCAGGTCGGTCAGAGCGTCCAGTTCGGCGCGCCGCCCGGTGAAATAGCTGGGATAGGCGGGTATCTGCGCCGGCGCGACCGGGGCTTGGGGCGGCGCGGCGGCCTCGTCCTCGCCGAGGTGCACCACCGGGACCTGCTGGCGCAGTACCCGCATGTGCGCCTGTTCCAGCACTTCGCTCGGAGATATTCCCAGTTCCCGGGCCAAACGGGAACGCAGCGCGGCATAGACGGAAAGTGCGGTAGCCTGCTGCCCCGAGCCGGCCAATGCGATGAGCAGATGGGCGTGAACGCGTTCGTTCAACGGATCGGCCGCGGCGAGGGCGTGCAGCCTGGGAAGCACCTGATTATGCAGCCCGAGACCGCAGGCGACCTCGGCGTATTGCAGATGGACATCGACCAGCCACCGTCTGAGTTGCGCGACCGCGGGCTCCTCGTGGAGCATGACCAGATCGGCGAACGGATTCCCCCGGCACAGTTCCGCCGCCCGCTCGTAAATTGAATACGCCGTCCGGAGCATTCCCAGGTTCCGCGCCATATCGGCCTGCCGCACAAGGTCCTTGAAAACCTGTACGTCTATTTGCCCCGGTTCCAGGCTGAGCCGGTAGGAGCCGTTGGCGAAGATGATCGACGGAGCTCCGGTCGTGTCCTTGCCGGCACCGGGAACAAGGAGCCGGCGAAGCCTGCTGACGTGGACCTGTACCAGGTTCACCGCGGTGGGCGGCCGCTCGTATCCCCAGACCGTGTCGATGATCACGTCCCGGTGCACCGGGGTGTCCACGTTCGCCGCCAGCATGCCGAGCACCGCCCGCCGTGCCGGCGGTCCGAGACGCAGCGGGGTGCCGTCACGCCAGACCTCCAGCGGCCCGAGCGCCGCCAGCCACAGTCCCCGCCTGTCCCGCCGCTCAGGCGAATTCCATTCGGCGTCGGGAGCCCGTGCGTCCACCGTGGCGACCCGGCTGGAAGCCGCCTCCGCCAGGTCCGACGTCCGGTCGGAGTCCAGACCCAGGGCACCGGCCAGCGCGGCCAGCGAGCGGCGGCGCGGGCGGGTGCGACGGCCCTGCTCCAGATCTCTGACGGCGGCGAGGCTGAGGCCCGCCAGGGATGCCAGTTCCTGCTGCGTCAGACCGGCCTCCGCCCGCAAGGCGCGGAGCACGTCCCGGAGGCCGGGACCTGGCCTGAAACCCTCTTCCCCCATGGTGTCCCTTACGCTACGCCGTCGAGGCTATTTCGGCCCTACCTCAAATCGATGTCATTTCGCATGGGTCGAAGTTCCCGTCGCAACGCGAACGCACCGCGCACCCGCCCCACATGATCCGATCGTTACGGCCATTCGGCAAGGTTGGATCGGTGACCTGCAGGAATGTAGGGATGCAGGAGACTGGGTGGAGGCTCACGCCGGCCCGGCGGTACAAAATGCACGGTGTCCGAGTGGTCAGCGGCTGGTGGTTCGCTGGCGCCGCGACGGCCGATCCGGTGACGCGGCCGGTTTTGATGTGGGATTCATGTCGACCTGAATTCGCCGGGCCGGGGAGTCGCCCAGGGCGGGGCTCGGTGGGGACATGCTGGTTGATCAGCGGTTTCGCGCTGCATGACCGTCTGTCAAAGTAAGTACTTACCGTTGCGACGGGCGGTGGAACGCCCTCCGCGGCCGGTACAGTGTGCGAACGCGAGCGGTGCTCGATGATCACTGTGAGTTCCCGTACCTGGAATCCGTCGCGCATATCGAACGAGGGGCTCGGGATCCCTTCGAACGACCTTTGGTCCACATGAACGGCTCGGGCCGGTGTTCAACCGCAGGGCCAGAGTCCGGATGCCGGAGTCCACTCTCGAAAATCGACGAAAAGACACTTCCCGGTCGTCACGCAACGCGGTCAAGTACTACCTCACTGCATGCGGGGCGGATATTTACACTCGGGGCGCGATCTGGCAAACAGGCAATGGCGGCCCCACCGCGTGGACCGCCGAATCGCGGGCCGTTGAAGGCCGATCCCCAGGCAGAGCACGTGCGGAGCCCGTCGCGGAGCCGACTCGCACGCGGCCCGCGGACGGGGGAACCGGCGTCCGCGAGGACGCACGGCGGCCCGCCCGGGCCGCACGAGCCGAGGCGGCAGGTACGGCAACCCGTCCGTAAGCAGCGCGACAGCTTGCTCGTGGAGGATGACGGCCGGGTCCAGGTCCGAGCCGCGTAGCGAGCAAGGAGAAGCATGAATCAGCCAGAGGGTCAGCGGGTTCAGCTATCCATCAGATCCGAAGCCGTCAAGCCGAGTCAGGACGGCCAGCTCCCGAGAATCGGAAACGAGGTCGTCTCGGTTCCCGTACTGTCCCTGCGCGCGGGCGACTCGCCGCGGCTCAACGGGGAGGACAAGGCGCACATCGCGCAACTCGCCGATACCGAGACACCGCTGCCGCCGATCCTGGTGGACCGGCGCACCATGCGGGTCATCGACGGCATGCACCGCCTCATGGCCGCGTCGCTCCGCGGCAAGGACATGATCGACGTCATCTTCTTCGACGGCACCGAGGCCGACGTGTTCCTGCGGGCAGTGCAGGAGAACGTCGCCCACGGGCTCCCGCTGTCCCAGGCCGACCGGCGGGCCGCGGCGGAGCGCATCATCGCCTCCCACCCGCACATGTCCGATCGGGCCATCGGGCAGGCCTCCGGACTGGCGGCGAGGGCCGTCGCCAGCATCCGGAAACGTTCGAGTGAGCACTTACCACAGTCGAACGCGCGCGTCGGGAGGGACGGGAGGGTCCGGCCGCTGGACAGCGGGGACGCGCGGCGGCGCGCCGCGGAGCTGCTGACCCAGCAGCCCGAGGCCTCGCTCCGCGAGGTGGCGCGCGCGGCCGGCATCTCACCGGCGACGGTCCTCGACGTGCGCAAGCGCCTCGCCCGCGGCGACTCGCCGGTCCCGGAAAGGCCGGCCGCGCGCAAGAGGCGGAGCGGGAGCGTGGCGGCCAGGAACGACAATGCCGCCGGCGGGGTCACCGTCGGTCATGTCGGCGACGGCGGTGAGGTGCCTCCGGCGCCGCAGCTCGTGTCGGTGGACGCCGCCGCGGTCCGGCCGGCCGTGCCGCTCCAGCGCCTGCGCGCCGTCCTCGACGATTCGCGCGGTGTCGTCGAGAAGCTGATGCGCGATCCGTCCCTGCGCAACAACGAGCAGGGGAAGGTCGTATTGCGGATGCTGCACTCCAACGCGGCCGGATCGGAGAACCTGGCCAGCGTTGTCACGGCGGTGCCGTCGCATTGCGTGACGACGGTCGTCCTGCTCGCCCGGCAGTACGCGCAGATGTGGCAGGAACTCGCCCAGGAGCTCGATCGCAGAGCGCGGATCGTCGACGTGAACATCTAGCCGCGCGGGCGGCCTGAGAACATGGGGGGCGTCCATGGGGACGCCCAGAGATGGCGGATCTCCACGGTCGCGGCGCCTGAGGGGCGGCCGCGGCCGTGGACGGTCCTGCCGGTCCCGCGAGCCGCGGCGGGGGCACCGGGCCGTTCGCTCACCTGGCGTTCCACCAGGAGGAGGTCGGCGTCAGCGTCGTGAGCATGCTCGTCGGGACCTGCTCCAATATGGCCCTGTGCAGCTCTTGCAGCTCCTGCCCCGGGTCGATGCCCAGGCCGTCGCGGAGCTGCCGGCGGATGAGCGCGTAGTGCTGGAGCGCCTCGGCCTGGCGGCCCGATGCGTAGAGCGCGAGCATCAACTGGGCGCGCAGCGCCTCGTGGAGCGGATAGCCGGAGACCACTCTCTGCAGCTCGGCGATGATCTGCCGGTGGTTCCCGAGTGAGATCTCCGCGCTGAACAGCTGCTCGTAGGCGGCGATCCGCTCGTCCTCGAGAGACCTCGCCTCGTGCTTGAGGGTCTCGCCCGGCAGGCCGGCCAAGGCGTCCCCGCGCCAGACGGCCAGCGCCTGGCGCAGACCGGCGGCCAGGTCGACGAGGCCGGGCCGCCCCCGCGCGGCGACGACCAGCTCACGGAAGCGCCACAGGTCGATGTCGGCCGGGTCGACCTGGAGCAGGTAGCTGTCCGCGCTGGTCTTGAGTTCGACGCCGGGGAGGGGCCGGAGCAGCTGGCGGAGCCGGTAGACGTAGGACTGGATCGTCGCCTGGGCGGTGACCGGGGGGCGGCCGTCCCACACGAGCCGCGTGAGCCGGTCGATCGACACGTCGTTGTTGGCGTCGAGCAGCAGCGTGGCGAGCACGGCGCGTTGCTTGGGTGCGGTGACGGGAATGCGCTGCTCCGAGAGCCTGACCTCAAGGCTTCCAAGAATGAAGAAGTACATGACATCCCTCGTCGCTGCCGGCCCGCGGCTACTAAAAAGAATCTGAATTTTCCCGGTTTTATTGTCGACATGTCTAGCATGACCGGGCAAGGCCGTCGAGTGGCGAACGGCGACCCGGTTCGCGCGGTCCAATTGGCGAGTTGATGAGTTCGGCGAGGTCGTCGCCGGGTTCGAGGCGAACGAGTCCACGGTTCTTGAATGGATGGGCAAGGATCGTGTGGCCGGCCCAGCCGTTCTGTCAACGAAGTTTGCTCGTCTGTCAGGAAGAGGGCCACGCTTCGAACAAGGTCGTCGTCACACCGTGACCTGCCGGCGCGGTCGGGCGGGATGCGCGGGGCCGGAGAACGATTCGGGAGCGGTCGCCCCGGGCCCGGCGGCCCGGGGCGCCGCCGCGCCGGGCGCCGGTGCGGCCGCGCGTCAGGCGCCGACGGGGATCTCGCCGGCGCGGGCCAGGCCGCCGAGCCAGCGGGCGGACGGCCTGGGGGTGCGGGCGAAGGTGCGGCGGTCGACGGCGATGAGGCCGAAGGTCGGCTCGTAGGAGCCCCACTCGTAGTTGTCGAGGGCGCTCCAGTGCAGGTAGCCGCGCACGTCGGCGCCGTCGCGCATGGCGGCGGCGAGGCCGGCGAGCGCCCCGGTCGTGTAGTCGATGCGGCGGGCGTCGTCGGCGGTGGCGATGCCGTTCTCGGTGACGATGATCGGGACGGACGGGCCGACGATCCCGGCGGTGTGCCGGACGGCCTCGCCGAGCGCCTCCGGATAGTACTCCCAGCCCATGATGGTCTTCTCCGCGCCGTCCGGCACGGGCAGGGGGCCGTCCTCGGCGACCTTCGTACGGCTGTAGGACTGCACGCCGATCCAGTCGTCGTCGCGCGCGGCCTCGATGAAGCGGTCCTCGCGCGGCCAGGCGTGGGCGCGGCAGGCGTCCTCGGCGCCGGGCTCCGCCGGCTGGTACACCTGGTTCGCGATCGTCCAGCCGATCCGGGCGCCGGGGAGCAGGCGGTGCAGGACGTCGCGGGCCGCGTGGTGGGCCGCGATCAGGCCCTCGGCGACGGCTTCGTCCGGGGCGAGGCGGGCGTAGTCGGCGCCGGGGTTGCGGCGGACGGCCTGCATGAGCGCGGCCATGTTCGGTTCGTTGATGGTGACGACGTGGCGGACGAGGCCGTCCAGGATCGGCGCGACCGTCTCCACGTAGCGGACGAAGAGGCCGGTCGCGTCCGGGGCGGCGAACCCGCCCGCCTTCGCGAACCAGAGCGGGGACGTGAAGTGGTGCAGGGTCACGACCGGTTCGAGGCCGCGTTCGCGCGCGCCCTCGATCATCCGCCGGTAGTGGGCGAGCGCCGCGTACGAGATCTCGCCGCGCGCCGGCTCGATCCGGGCCCATTCGAGGCTGAAGCGGTAGGCGTTGAACCCGAGGCCGGCGAGCAGGTCCATGTCCTCGCGCCAGCGGTGGTAGCTGTCGGCGGCGTCGCCGCTGGGTTCGCGGACCAGCGTGCCGGACGCGTGCTCGAACGCCCACCAGTCGCTCGCGGTGTTGCCGCCCTCGACCTGGTGCGCCGCCGTCGAGGCGCCCATCAGGAAGCCGCGGGGGAGGGCGAATGCGTCTGCCGGCATGCTCGGCCTTTCGGTTCGGGGGGCGTGGAACGCGAAAACCATACATCGATCGGATTTCATGGTAGCGTCCGACCCGCCCGACGAACCCCGGCCGAGGAGGCAGCGTGATCCCAGCGCCCGTCCGCCAGCGGACGACGGAAGGCGTATGCCGGACGGACCGACCCTGGCGCGTCCGGGCGGACGACCCGTCCCTCGACGAGGCGGCGGGCGCCCTGGCCCCGCACCTGCGCACCGGCCCCGAGGCCGAGGCCGGAACGGTCGTCCTCACCCTGGACGACGTGCCGCTGAAGCCCGGCGCCATCGGGGTCCAGCCGTCCGCCGACGCCGACGAGTGCTACCGCCTCACCGTCGAACCCGGCCGCATCACGTGCGCGGCCCGCACCCCGCAGGGCGCCTTCCGGGCCGGCGTCACCGCACTGCACCTGCTGGCGGAGACAGCGGAGACGGCGTGCCGCGTCATCGACGACGCGCCCAGATACGCCTGGCGCGGCCTCATGGTCGACCCGGCCCGCCACTTCCTCACCCCGGACGAGCTGCGCCGCCTCATCGACCTCGCCGCGCTCTACAAGCTGAACGTCCTGCACCTGCACCTGACCGACAACGAGGGCTGGCGGCTGCACATCGCGACCCGTCCCGCCCTCACCGCCGGGACCCCGCACTACACCGCGCGCGAGTACGCCGACCTGCAGCGGTACGCCGCCGCACGGCACGTCACCGTCGTCCCCGAGATCGACCTGCCCGGCCACAGCGCCGCCGCCCTGCGCGCCTACCCCGACCTCGGCACGCTGCCGCGCCCCTCCTGGTACCCGGCGGACGCGCCGTTCCCCGCGCCCCTCGACCCCGCCGATCCGCACACCCGCGCGTTCATCGTCGACGTGCTGGCGGAGACGGCGCGGCTCACCGACGGCGCGTTCGTCCACTTCGGCGGCGACGAGGCGCTCGGCGCGGACGAGGCGTCGTTCGCCGAGGCCGTCCGCCTCGCCCGCGAGGCCCTGCGCGTCGCGGGCAAGCGGCCCCTCGGCTGGCAGGAGTCGTCCCGCGCCGGCGTCGCGCCCGGCGACATCGCCCAGTTCTGGGTGGACGTCCCGATGATGGACCTCCCGCAGACCCAGGAGGAGCTGGACGCGCGTCCCGAACTCCTCGCCGCGGGCCACACCCTCGCCCGCACCAAGGCCCTGACCAGGTTCTTCGCGCCGACCGACGGGGATCTCGACCGCATCGTCCGCGGCGGCGGCCGGGTCCTGCTGTCCCCGCAGTCGCACCTCTACCTCGACCGCCCCTACGACCCGGCGATCGTCCCGCCCGGCCAGGCCGAGACGGGCGCGCGGCTCGGCTTCGCCTACCGGCCCCGCGACGTCCGGTACGCCGCCTCCTGGGACCCGTCCGCCTACGGCCTCGCGCCGGACCGGGTCGCGGGCGTCGAGGCGACCCTCTTCGCCGAGGACTTCCAGGGCTTCGACGACCACACGGCCCTTCTCCTGCCGCGCCTGCCCGGCATCGCCGAGGCGGCCTGGTCGCCGTCGCCGCCGTCGTGGGACGAGTACCGGGAACGCCTCGCGCGCCAGTCCGTGCTGTGGCGGGAGCGCGGCCTGACCGCCCTCCGCTCGACCGAGATCGACTGGCACTGACCTCGGTAAGGTGAGGACCATGGCGAAACGCGGCCCCTACCGCAAGGGCGAGGCGAAGCGGGCCGAGATCCTCAAGGCCGCGCTGGAGATCTTCGCCGACGAGGGCTACCGGGGCACGTCACTGCGCAAGGTCGCCGCCCGCTGCGACCTCAGCCTCCCCGGGATCATGCACTACTTCGAGTCCAAGGAGGACCTGCTCACCCAGGTCCTGCGCGTCCGCGACGAGACCGAGCGGGCCCGGCACCCCGAGTTCGACCTCGTCGAGGACACCCTCGACGTCATGCGGCAGGGCATGCGCACCCCCGGCCTCGTCGAGCTGTTCGTCTCCATGGCCGCGTCCGCCGGCGACCCCGACCACCCCGCGCACGAGTTCTTCCCCCGCCGCTACGAGGTCCTCCGCAAGGCCGCCGTCGAGCACCTCCAGAAGGCCATGGACGAGGGGACGATCCGCACCGACGTCCCCGCCGAGCGCCTCGCCGTCCTGCTCCTCGCCGTGGCCGACGGCATCCAGCTGCAATGGCTCGCGGACCGCTCCGTCGACATGCAGCAGCCCCTCGCCGACGTCCTGAACCTGCTCCGCACGACCGGCTGACCCTCCCGGCCCGGCCGGGCCGGGGATCAGAAGGCGCGGCGGACCTCGTTGAGGTCGTCGTGGTGCTCGTCGAACCGGCGCCGCGCCGCGTCGCCGATCGCGCCGACCTTCTCCAGGACCGCCTCGGTGTCCACCTTCGCCGGCAGCCCGGTCGCGGCCATCAGCTCGGTCACCATCTCCTGCACGCGGTCCCGCGCGCCGTCCTGCGCCGCGCCGATCGCCTCGATCAGCGACTCGGCGAGGGTCTCGCTGTCCATCCGCAGCGCCCGCGGGTTCAGCGCGATCCGCTGGATCCGGCCCGACGAGTCGACCGTGGCCTTGATCAGCCCGCCCGCGGCCTCGCCGGTGGCCGTCAGGTTCACCATCTCCTCCGTCGAGGCGGAGAGCCGGCGGAGCGCGTCGTCCGCCTGCGCGGCCAGCCGGTCCACGTCCTCGGGACGGAAACGCGCGGGGTCGAAGTCGAACATCGGATGCCTTCCGTCGGATGCCGTCGGTAGGACGATCCGAGCAATCGAAGATGTCGCCCTGGAGAAGGAACAGCCAATTGTTCATGTTGATCGTCCGACGCGGAATAGAAAGATCATCAGGGGCGGGGAATTCCCTGCCGCCCGTCGCCGGGGTGCGGTAGCAAAGGGGCATGGCACCTGGCGGGCAGGAAAAGTACGTCACTTCCCAGGGCATCGAGAGGACTCGGCGGCAGGTGCTGACCGAGGCCAAGCCCCTGTTCCGCGGCATCCGGGACGAGGTGGACGACACCGACGTCGGCGGTGTCGCGTTCGGCGTGGTCGGGCTGGCGTTCCTCGCGGACGCCTACGCCGCCGTGCAGAACGACATGCGGCGTTTCATGAATGACGCCATGGAGGTGATGGACGAATGGGCCGAGGCCCTCGAAGGAATCGAACGCGTATGGCGAGCGGCCGAGGACTACAGCACTCCGAAGGTCGTCCAGGGACCGGGCGGGCGCGATGTGAGGATCACCGGCCCCGCCGTCTACCAATGAGCCGGGCCGACGCGTCCCGCCGGACGAAGGAAGAATGAGATGACCACTCCCCACCAACCGCCGGACCCCCGCATCGCCTGGGGCCGCCCCCCGGGGTCCCCGCCGAACCCGGCCGCTCCGGCGACCCCGCAGGCCCCGTCGGCTCCGCCCCGGCCATCGGCTCCGCCGCGCCCGGTGACTCCGCCGCGTCCGGCCGCCTCACCGTTCCGCCCGGCCGCGCCGCCGCGCCCGGTCCCGCCGAGGCCGACCGTCCCGCCCGCGGCGACGGCGGCCAAGCCCCCGCCGGGCGGCGCGACCGCGCTGGTCGAGGACGCGCTCAAGAGCTGGCGGCAGGTGGCCCGCAAGGAGCCCCTCATCGTCATCGCGATCGTCGCGGCCTCGGTGGGCGTCGCGAACGTCCCCGGCATGTACCAGGCGGCGGCGAACTGGCGCGCGCGGATCTCCGGCGACCTCGACAAGCCGGCCAACCAGATGATGCGCGGTCTCCAGGCCGACTCCGGCAAGGACTGGATCGCCGACGACCAGGAGGCGTTCGCGCGGGCGGTGGACGAGTTCATCCGCCAGCTGGAGACCTGCCGCAAGTACGCCGAGGCGTGCGGCGGCGCCGTTGAGAGCGTCGCCAAGGCGTACACGTCGTACTGGACGGCGCTCGGCGACATGGCCGTCGCCATCCTGCCCGCCTTCCTGACGCTGTGGGCGCTGCAGCGCGTCCCGTACCCGCCGACCAGCATCGGCGCGCGGATCGCCGCGACCACGCTGGCGCTCGCCGTCATCGCCGCGGTCGGCAACCTCGTGTACGGCCTGACGCAGTTCCTGAACGCGGCGAAGAACATCATGTCGACGCTGCTCGCGGGCGGTGCGGTCCTGCAACTGCGGAACCTCAAGCCGTCCGGCGCGTCCGCCATCGAGTTCGCGGACGCGAAGATCGACTGGTCGCCGCCGTCGGCGTACAAGGAGCCCCGCCGCACCGCACCGAGCCCCTACGGCCGCTGACACTTCCGTTGGGGTGGGGGGCGGGGGCCCCGCCGGGCGGGCCCCCAGCCCCCACGGGCGCGATAGGCACGACCGCCCCCGGGCCCCCGACCGGGCCCCCCCCCCGGCCCCCGGTCGAACCCG
>NZ_JBEYYT010000262.1:0-13188 GCF_040645715.1 Spirillospora sp. NPDC046719
AGCGTCGAGCGCCCGCGAGGCGGGTTGCGCGTGGTGGAACTCAGCCCTTCGAGAGGACCTCGTAGCGGACCGGGATGACGCCCGATCCGGTGCCGCCGACCTTCTTCATCGCCGCGGTGGACAGGTCCAGGCAGCGGCCGCCCGCGTACGGGCCCCGGTCGTTGATGCGGACGATGACCGACCGGCCGTTGTTCTTGTTGGTCACGCGGACCTTGGAGCCCAACGGCAGCGTCTTGTGCGCCGCGGTGAGGGCGCTCGGGTTGAAGGGCTCACCGCTCGCGGTCATCTGCCCCTCGCCGTAGAAGGACGCCTCGCACGAGCCCGACTGCAGGACCTTCGCCTTCTTCTGCGGCTTGGTCTTGTGCTCGGCGACGGCCTCCGACCGCGCCTTCTTCTTGGGCTCGGCCTTCTTCCCGGTGTGCTTCGGGTTCGGGTCGCGCGGCCCGCCGCGGCTGGCCCGGGACGGCTCCGGCCTCGGCGGGTCCGCCTTCGGGACGGTCGCGCCCGGCGCGGTCTGCGCGGCCTGGGCCGAGTCGGCCGGGGCCTTGCGGCCGTTGGCGACGGCGAACGCGCCCACCGCGAGAACGGCGGCGGCGACGCCGGAAACGATCATTAGGGTGCGCAGGCGCGGCCGCTGAAGGCGGGCGCGAAGGCGCGCGTGAAGACGATGTCGTTCGTCAGGGTTGCCCACGAAGAATCCTTCGGTAGGGGACAGGACCCCGGACGCCCGGCGTTTCTCAGCGCCGTTCTCGCGGCGCGCCGGGGCGACCTCCTCGTCCCCCGAGACCCGCACCGCCCATGGGCTCCAAGGCCCGTCTGCGCGCTCTCGCTGAGCGCGGCCGCGTCATCGCGGCTTCGGCGTCCGGCAGGTGCGGCTGCGTTGCATCTTCACTTTTGATCTCGAAAGCGCCGCACAAGTCCTTGACCGTACGTTGCGTCCGGAGTGAATCAAGCGCAGGCCCGAACAATGTGGGGTTTGTCACCTCTCTTTTTGCCCAGCGAAGCCGATCGACTTCGCTGGGTGAGCGCATTTCAAGATCCAATTTACTCGCCATGGAAGGTGTGATCTCGGACATATAACAAGCGTTCGTTAGGCAGCAAAACGGGGCGTTCCGGGATGCACTTGACATCTCCGGAACGCCCCGTTCCGAGGTGATTTCGTCAGTGGGTGTCGGACGGCCGCTCGCGCGTCTTCAGCACGTTGACGACGCTGCCGACCTGCGACTGCAGCGTCTTCACGGTGTCGTCGGCCTCGCCGGTGAGGCTCTGCGGCGCCGGCCGGGCGCGCCGCAGCCCCGCCCCGTCCGGGAACACCATCGAGATCGGCGCGGCGGAGCGCAGCGCGGAGGCGTCGCCCGGCAGCCCGAGGTCCACCGCGTCGCCCAGCGGCCCGCCGCCGGACCCGCCGGACGCGGCGGAGCGGCCGGTCGGCAGCGCCTTCCCGACCTTGCTGTGCACGACCCGCTTCGGGACGGACGTGACGCGCCCGACGACCCGTCCGGGCACCTTGGCGGCCTCCCCGACCGGAGCCGGCAGCCCGGCCGCCGGGCCGGGCCCGGAGGCGGTGCGGTTCGCCGCGCCGACGCAGCTCCCGCTGCGCGGGGCGGAGATCGGCGCGCCGTCCCGGCCGGGCGTCAGCGCCATCGTCTGGTGCGGCAGCAGCCGCGTGACCCGGGTGCCGTCGACCGTCTTCATCGGGTCGACCCGGCAGGCGCGGGCGGCGGACCCCGCCGCGGAGGCGGTGCGGGACACGGGCAGGCCCTTGCCCAGGCCGGCGCTCCGCCCGGGACGGGCCGCGGAGGCGACCGCGCCGTCCGCGGTGCCGGCCGCCGACTCCAGGGTGCGGCTCGCGGTGTCGGAGACGGGGGCGGGCAGCGCCACCGGCGGCAGCGCCGGGCCGACCTGGCCGACCGTCCCGTAGACGAGGTCGGCGACCGGGCCCTGCTCGGCGTTCGCCGGCGCGGCGGACAGGGCCAGCGCCGCGGCCAGCGGGGCGGCCGCGGACAGGCCCAGCAGATTTCTGGCGGATCGGTTCATACGTATTTCCCCCGACATTCTCGGATCGACTCTGCGCGGTGTGCGTGCGCCCGTGGCGTGCGTTCTCCGGCGCACCGTCGAGCGGGCACGTTAGTACAGCCCGGATGCCGCGTATGCCGAATTCGAAAATCGATCGGGGGCGGGCGGGGAAGATCTACGGAAATGCGACGCGGGGACGCCCGTGGGCGTCCCCGCGTTTCACCGCGCCGTTACTCCGGCGCGGGGGCCTTCCGGCGGTCCGGCGTCACTCCGCGCCGAGCGCGATGGCCTCGTCGACCTCGGTCTTGCGGACGGCCAGCTCGGCCGCGTACTTCTCCTCGTCGACCTTCTCGGCGATCTCCTCGTCCTGCCGCATCAGCGCTTCGAGGTCGGCCTTGGCATTGTCGAGGACGCCCATGTCGGCATAGGCGGCCTTCACCTTGTCACCCCAAAGGCCGACGTCCCGGACGCACGGCACGATTCGGCTGAAGAGCAGCGACTGGTAGAGCGTGTACATATCCGAGTTGTCGACGTATTCCATGCACTTGTCGACCGGCATGTCCAGCTGCTCGAACACCTCGCGGCCCTTGAACCGGTCGCGCATCAGGTAGCAGCCCTCGACCACGAACTCCTCGCGCTCGGCCCGCTCCTTGTCGGTGAGCTCCGCGTAGTAGTCCTTGAGCGCCAGCCGGCCGAACGCGACGTGCCGCGCCTCGTCCTGCATGACGTACGCGAGCAGCTGCTTGACCAGCGGGTTCGTCGACATGTCGCGGTACAGCCCGAAGGCGGCGAGGGCGAGGCCCTCGATGAGCACCTGCATGCCGAGGTAGGGCAGGTCCCAGCGGCTGTCCTCCAGCGACTCGGCGAGCAGCTTCGCCAGGTCCTGGTTGATCGGGTAGTACATGCCGATCTTCTCGTGCACGAACTTCGCGTACAGCTCCACGTGCCGCGCCTCGTCCATCGTCTGCGTGGCGGCGTAGAACTTCGAGTCCAGGTCGGGCACGGACTGGACGATGCGCGCCGACACGTTCAGCGCGCCCTGCTCGCCGTGCAGGAACTGGCTGAACAGCCAGGAGCCCTGGTGGCGGCCGAACTCGTCCCGCTCCTTCTGTGACATCTTGTCCCAGATGTCGGAGCCGATGAGGGGGTTGAAGTTCTCCGGCAGCCCGGCGACGTTGACCGGATCGACCTCAAGGTCCCAGTCGATGCGCTTCGTCGCGTCCCACTGCTTGTCCTTGCCCTTCTGGTACAGGCTCAGCAGCCGGTCGCGGCCCTCGTCGTACTCCCAGGTGAACCGGGCGTCGCCCGCCATGGGGACGTTCCACGTCTCCGTGGGCACGGGCGTGGAGTAGAGGTCGTAGGAACTCACGGGGGATCCTCCTCGGGGTGGCGCCGCACCGTCGCGACGCGTGGTGTGCTCCGCCCACCGCTTTACATACCTTCGTAACATGTAAAGCGCGAGCAGGCCAGACCCCAAGCGCGGGCAAGATGACCATGACAAAAGTCATCCCGGACCCACGACAACGCTCACTGACCCCCCGACCTGGGCATCGGCATACGATTCAGGCGTCATGAGCCTGAGGTTGTTCGACAGCGAGGATCTGGACGGGCCCGATCCCGGCCGGTCCCGGCGGCGGCGCGCGTTCTGGTCGACGTTCGGCCTCATCTACATGATCCCGCTCGCCCATGTCGTCGTCGGCTACAGCGGCACCAGGCTCGCCCTCTCCGTCCTCGGGCTCGGCGCGTTCATCGGCCTGTACTACGCGACGCCGCTGAGCATGCGCAGCTGGGTCGACCCGATCGGGCCGCTCACCCGCACGCTGCTCGCGGCGTTCGCGGTGGTCAGCGCCGTGCTGCCGTTCGCGTTCGGGGACGAGTGGATCGGCACACCGGTCTACCTTTCGATGATCTTCGCGATGGCACTGCCGATGGACTGGGTGCTCTGGGGCGTCGGCGGCGCGACCGCGCTGGCCTCGCTGCAGTGCGCGCTGATCGACGGCGCGGAGGGCGCGCTGCCGGTCATCGCCGTCACCTCGCTGTCGCTCGGGCTGATGATGGTCGGGTTCCGGCACGCCCGCACGCTCGTCCAGCAGCTCCGGGTGGCGCGCGGCGAGGTCGCCCGGCTCGCCGCCGCCGACGAGCGGCTGCGCATCGCCCGCGACCTGCACGACCTGCTCGGGCACAGCCTGTCGCTGATCGTGCTGAAGAGCGAGCTGGCGCGGCGGCTCGGCGAGCGGGACACCGACCGTGCGATGGCGGAGGTGCGCGACATCGAATCGGTGGCGCGCCAGTCCCTCGCCGACGTCCGCGCCGCGATCTCCGGCTACCGGCGGCGCGACCTCACCGGGGAACTGGACGGCGCCCGTGCGGTGCTGGCGGCCGCCGAGATCGAGGCCGAGGTGCGGACGTCCGGGACGCCGCTGCCCGACCAGGTCGACGGGCTGTTCGGCTGGGCCGTCCGGGAGGGCGTCACCAACGTCGTGCGGCACGCCCGCGCCCGCCGCGTCACGATCACCGTCGGCCGGGCGGACGGCGCCGCCACCCTGGAGATCGTCGACGACGGGTGCGGGAGGCCCGGCGAGGGGCACGCGCCGGGCCACGGCCTGGAGGGCCTCGCGGAGCGGGTCGCGGACGCGGGCGGGACCGTGGCGGCGGGCCCGCGCGACGGCGGCGGCTTCCGGCTGGCGGTGCGCGTCCCGCTCGGCCGGGCCGGCGCGGAGAGGGCGGCGGTAGAGTCCGCCACGTGATCCGCGTGATGCTCGCCGAGGACCAGCGGATGGTGCGCGGCGCCCTGGCCGCGCTGCTCGGCCTGGAAGCCGACCTCGAGGTCGTCGGCGAGGCGTCCGGCGGCGCGGAGGCCGTCGCGGTCGCGGCCCGGACCCGGCCGGACGTCGTGCTGCTGGACATCGAGATGCCGGACCGGGACGGCCTCGCCGCCGCGCCGGAGATCCGCGCCGCCGTGCCCGACTGCAAGATCATGATCCTGACGACGTTCGGCCGGCCCGGCTACCTGCGCCGCGCGATGGAGGCCGGCGCGTCGGCGTTCCTGGTGAAGGACGGCCCGGCGCAGGAGCTGGCCGCCGCGATCCGCCGGGTCGTCGCGGGCGAGCGCGTCATCGACCCGGCGCTCGCCGCCGCCGCGCTCAGCGCGGGCCCGAACCCGCTGTCGCCGCGCGAGCGCGACGTGCTGGAGGCGGGCGCGGACGGGTCCACGGTCGCCGACATCGCGGGCCGGCTGCACCTGTCGGAGGGGACCGTCCGCAACTACCTGTCGTCCGCCATCAACAAGGTCGGCGCCCGCAACCGCATCGAGGCCGTCCACACGGCCCGCGCGCAGGGCTGGCTGTAGCCGCGCCGCCCCGTCCCGAGGGACAGGCGGCCCGGCCGCCGGTCAGCGGGACTGGAGGGCGTCGAGCGCGACGGCCTGGGCGACGACGAGCCGGCGGTCCAGGCGCGGGTCCTTGATGTCGACCACGTAGCGGTCGCGGAGGCCGAACTTCTTCTCCACCGAGAAGACGATCTGGTCGCCCGCGTAGAAGTCGAAGTGGTACGGCCACGCGAACGGCAGGTTCTCCGCGTACGGGATGAAGCCCCACACCCGGCGCAGCACCGCGACGAACTTGTTGCGCTCGCTGCCCGTCGTCACGCCGAGGCCGGGCTGCTCCAGATGCCAGGTCGAGGCGATCAGCGACTTCTTGAAGTCCTTGCGGAAGAGCCCGATGGGCCGCCCGTCCGCGTCGGTGATGTCGTAGGCCGACGCCAGGTCGATGCGCTTGCGCGCCTTGAAGCCGAGGATCGGGCGGGTCTTGGAGTCGTCGGCGTAGAGCGTGACCTGCTCCTTGAACGCCAGCCGCTTCTGCTGCGCGAACGCGAGCAGTTCGCCCTCCCCGCCGTCCGGGTTCTCGGCGTGCACCTCGTACTGGTTGACCATCAGGCGGACCCGCTGCCGGATCAGCAGCCGGTGCTGCGCCTGGAGCCGCTCTGTCTCCAGCGAACTCACCCTCGTCCCGTCGCGTTTTCGCGCGAGTCTGCCACAAACGACGAGCTGAGGGAGATGTCCGGACGAAATACCAAATGGTGACCGGCGCGGGGTGCGGGTCAGGCCTCCTGGATGTGCCCCGCGAGGTACCCGTGGATCAGCCGCTCCGCCTCCGCGACGATCAGCGGGTCGCCGTCCGGGTCGCGGCGGAAGGCCATCTTCAGCACCGCGTCGCCCGCCTCCACCGCGATGGCCAGCGCGGTGGCGAGGCCGGGGGTGTCCTGCACGCCGAACGTCTCGACGATCATCTCGCGCAGCCGGTCGGCGACCACCGCGTTGTTGTCGGCGTCGGAGTCGAGCAGGTTCACGTCGGCGACGTCGCCGAAGCGCAGCACCCGGAACCCCGGCACGGTGCGGTGCATCTCGACGAAGATCTCGATGATCACGCCGACGGTGTCGGACCAGTCGGCGAACGCGCCGGCGGCGAGCCGCGCCGAGATCCGCTCCCCGAACACCTCCAGGTTGCGCAGCGCGAGCGCCTGCGCGACCGCCCGCTTGTCCGGGAAGAACTGGTACACCGAGCCGATCGCGACCTCGGCGCGCTGGGCGATCCGCGTGGTGGTCAGGCCGTCGTAGCCGTCCTCCTCCAGGATGTCCGCGCACGCGTCGAGCATCCGCTGGACGCGTTCGGCGCTGCGGCGCTGGGCGGGACGTCGGCGGAGCGGCGTGCGGATCTCGGTCACGCCACCATTGTCACCCGAACGCGCCATGCTCGGTCATGGCCCGCACGGCCTTCCCCACCCCGCGGTCACGGGACCCTTCCGCCGCGACCACCCCGCCCCGTAAAGTCCGAAGGGGATTCGCGTTCATGGGAAAGGTACGGATGGGGTTTCCGGAGGGCTTCCGCTGGGGCGTCGCGACCGCCGCCTACCAGGTCGAAGGCGCCGTGCACGAGGACGGCCGCGGGCCGTCGACCTGGGACGTCTTCGCCCACACCCCGGGCCGGGTGCGGGACGGGCACACCGGTGACGTCGCCTGTGACCACTATCACCGGTGGCCGGAGGACGTCGGGCTGATGAAGGAGCTCGGCGTGAACTCCTACCGGTTCTCCCTCGCGTGGCCGCGCGTCCAGCCGTCCGGCAGCGGCGCCGCCAACCCGCGCGGCCTGGACTTCTACGACCGGCTCGTCGACGCCCTGCTCGCCGCCGGCATCGAGCCCGCCGTCACCCTCTACCACTGGGACCTGCCCCAGCCGCTGGAGGACGCGGGCGGCTGGATGAACCGCGACACCGCCTACCGGTTCGCCGAGTACGCCTACCGCGCCGCCGACCGCCTCGCCGACCGCGTCGGCATGTGGATCACGCTGAACGAGCCGGTCGTCGTCACCGCCTACGGGTACGCGTTCGGCGTCTACGCGCCCGGCAGGACGCTGATGCTGGACGCGCTGCCGACCGCCCACCACCAGCTCCTCGGCCACGGCCTCGCCGTCACCGCGCTGCGCGGCGGCGGCGCCCGCCGCGTCGGCCTGACCAACCACTACTCGCCGGCCTGGCCCGCCGACCCGGCGTCCGGCGCCGACCGGGACGCCGCGCTCGCGTTCGACGCCTTCATGAACCGGATGTTCACCGACCCGGTCCTGACCGGCGCCTACCCCGACCTCACCGCACTCGGCGGGCCCGACCTCGCGCCCTACGTCCACGACCTGGACATGTCGGTCATCGCCTCGCCGATCGACTTCCTCGGCGTGAACTACTACCAGCCGACCCGCCTCAAAGCGCCGCCCGCGGACGGCCCGCTGCCCTTCGACATGGCGGACATCACCGAGTACCCCGTGACGGGGATGGGCTGGCCGATCGTCCCCGACGCTTTCCTGTCCCTGCTGCGGACGCTCCGCGCGCGGTACTCGAACGGGCTGCCGCCGCTCTACGTCACCGAGAACGGCTGCTCGTTCCCCGACGAGGTCGCCCCCGACGGCACGGTGGACGACACGGCCCGCATCGAGTTCCTCGACGCGCACATCGCCGCGATGCGGACCGCCATCGACGACGGCATCGACATCCGCGGCTACTACGCCTGGTCCCTGCTCGACAACTTCGAATGGGCCGAGGGGTACCACCCGCGCTTCGGGCTCGTCCACGTCGACTACGAAACGCAGAAGCGCACGCCGAAGAGGTCGTACGGCTGGTACCGCGACCTCATCACCGCGCCGCCGAAGTGACGCGCACCGGACGCCCTGCCAGGATCGCGGTATGGATTCGCTCTCCGACGTCCGCGCCCGCATCGACGCCATCGACGGCGACCTCGTCCGGCTCCTCGCCGAACGGCAGGGGCTCGTCCGGGCCGCCGCCGCGTTCAAGGCCGACGCGGGCGCCGTCCGCGCGCCCGACCGCGTCGAGCGGGTCGTCGCCCTGGCGCGCGAGCGCGCCGCGTCCGCCGGCCTGTCCCCCGAGGTCGCCGAAGCGGTGTGGCGCGCGATGATCGGCGCGTTCATCGACCTCGAACTCGACGAGCACGCCCGCCGCACCGCCCCCTGACCGATGTACGCCGACGCGGTCGAGGCGCTGTACGGGGCGTTCGCCGACGTCCCCCGCCCGGCCCGCGTCCACGGCTGCCCCTGCTGCGTCGCCGCCGACGAGGACCGGCCGCTGCTCGCCCGTCCCCTGCGCGACCTCACCGCCGACGACCTCGCGAGGTACGCGGCGAAGGCCCTCAACACGTGGGGCGACGAGGCCGACTTCCGCTACTTCGCCCCTCGCCTGCTGGAGCTGGCCGCCGACGACGCGTTCGCCTACCCGGACCCCGAGGCCGTCTTCGGCAAGCTCTCGCGGGCGGGCTGGGAGCGGTGGCCGCAGCGCGGCGCGATCATCGCGTTCCTCGACGCCTTCTGGACGCGCTCGCTCACCGGCCATCCCGGACCGCTCCGGATCCGGACGGCGCTGTGCGCGCTCGGCTGCGCCACCGGCGACGTGGCGCCGCACCTCGCCGCATGGGGCCGGCTCGCGTCCCTCGCCGCGATCAGGCACCTGCACGACTTCACCGCCGATGACCTGGTCTGGAAGCGCGGACGCCCCGCCCCGCGCATCGCCTGCCCGGGCCGCCCCTACGACCAGGTCGTCTCGTGGCTCTTCGAAGGCGCCGCCGTGCGCGCGGTCGGCGACGCCTTCGAGCGGGCGGAGGACGAGGACGCCCTCGCCCTCCTCACCGAGATCGACTCGGTTCTCCGCGGCCTCCCCTAAGCGCGGGCGCCCCACAGGTCGAGGGCCTTGTACGCGGGGACCCACTCGTTCGCGTAGGTCGCGCGGACGGGCTCGGGGAGCGGCGCCAGCATCGCCGCCGCCGCGCCCTCGGACGCGCCGTCCAGCATCCACGGGATGACCCGCGGCGCGTCCGGCCCGACGTACTTGCCGCTCGCCTGGCCGAACTCCAGCCACTGCGCCTCGGACAGGGTCGCGTCGATCAGCGCCAGCGCCTCGTCCTCCTCGTGCTTGAGGTGCCCGCCCAGCGCGGTGGCCAGCGTGTCCGTCAGCTCGCCGAGCCGCGCGGGCCCGGACTCGCGGTCGGCGAGCGCCGCGTCGATCGCCTCGATCACGGGGTCCACCGCCGCGTGCTCGGCCTCCATCGCGTCCAGCAGCGCCAGCCCGTCCGGGCGCCCGGCGAGGGCCTCGCGCATCACCGGCCATAGCGCCTCGTCCTCCGCGGTGTGGTGCGCGTGCAGCGCCTTCTTGAACAGCTCCCAGCCGACGGCGGTGGCCAGCACCCGCCGGGGGTCGTCGTCCGGACGCGCGGTGACGTCGGCGATGTGCCGCAGGTCCCGGCGGAGCGCGTCGTGGAAGGTGTACATCGACGTCATGTCCAGCTTGCTCATCGCGTTCTCCTCAGGCCGATCGGGTCGTTCATCGGGTCGTTCACAGCACTGACGGACGGCGCGGCGCCGATGTGACCGCCTCGGCGGAGGAATTCCGTGCGGCGTCGGTAGGCTTTCCAGCTCCCCCTTGCCTTGGAGGTCCGCGCATGGCGGAACCACGCCCGCTGCGTCCGAACGACCCGCGCGAAGTCGGCGGGTACCGGCTGACCGGACTGATCGGCGAGGGCGCCCAGGGGACGGTCTACCTGGGCGAGTCCGGCACCGGCGAGCGCGTCGCGGTGAAGGTGCTGCGCGCGCAGGTCGACGGCGACGAGCGGGCCCGGACGCTGTTCGAGCGGGAGCTGTCGGCGGCGCGGCGGGTCGCGCCGTTCTGCACGGCGCGGGTGCTCTCCGCGAGCGTCCCGGCGGACGGGTCCGGCGGCGACGCGCCCCACATCGTCAGCGAGTACATCGAGGGGCCGTCGCTGCGGGAGCTGGTCGGCGGGCGCGGGCCGCTGCCGGAGGCCGAGCTGCGGCGCCTCGCCATCGGCACGGCGACGGCGCTGGCGGCGATCCACGAGGCGGGCGTCGTGCACCGCGACTTCAAGCCCGCGAACGTGCTGCTCGGCCCGGACGGCCCGAAGGTCATCGACTTCGGCATCGCGCGGCCGCTGGAGGCCACGTCCGCGACGATGACGGGCGCGGTCGGCACGCCCGCGTACATGGCGCCCGAGCAGGTGTCGGGGGCGGCGGGCGGGCCGCCGCTGGACATGTGGGCGTGGGGCTGCACCATGGCCTACGCGGCGAACGGGGCGCCGCCGTTCGGCACCGACACCGTCCCGGCGATCATGCATCGGGTGCTGTACGCGCCGCCGGCGCTGGGCGTGCTCGGCGGCGAGGTCGGCGCGATGGTCGCGGCGTGCCTGGAGAAGGACCCGGCGCGGCGCCCGACGGCGCTGCAGGTGCTGGTCCGGCTGCTCGGCGAGGACGGGAGCGAGGCGCACCTGCTGGAGGAGGGGTCGTCGGCGGCGGCGACGCTGACCGCTGCGACGCTCCCGCCGCCCGCCCCCGCGCCGCCTACCACCGCGCCGCCCGCCCCCGCGCCGCCTACCACCGCGCCGCCCGCCTTCGCGCCGCCCGACGGGCCGCCGCCCATGCCGCCCGGTATGGGGACGGCTCCAGGCCCACTGCCGAACACGCCTCCGGGGCCGCCGTTCCTTCCGCCGGGTCAGACGGTCCCCTCCGGGCCTCCGGGGCCGCGGAAGGGCGGCAGGGCGCTGGTCATCGCGGGCGCGGTCGCGGCCGTGGCGCTGCTCGCGGCGGGGACGGCCACCGCCGCCGTGCTGCTCAAGGACCACGGCGGCGACGGCGACCACCCCTCGGCGAGCCGGACGACCCCCTCGGGCGGGACCGCCGCCATCGGCGGCGCCTGCCGTTACACGCGGTCGTCCGGAGGCGACGTGAAGGACGTCGGGACGCCTCCGGCCACCGCGAAGCTTCCCGCGACCGTCCACGCCGAGCTGGCGACCAACCTCGGCACCGTGAAGATGGACCTCGACGGCGCCAAGGCGCCCTGCACCGTGAACTCCTTCATGTACCTGGCGGGGAAGAAGTTCTACGACGGGACGTCCTGCCACCGGCTCACGACGTCGGCGGCCCTCAAGGTGCTCCAGTGCGGCGACCCGTCCGGGACCGGGTCGGGCGGTCCGGGCTACGCGTTCGCCAACGAGAACACGTCCGGCGCCAAGTACGCGCGCGGGACCGTCGCCATGGCGAACGCGGGCGCGAACACCAACGGCAGCCAGTTCTTCATCGTGTACGGCGAGGCGGACATCCCCGCCGACTACACGGTGTTCGGGCACGTCACGTCCGGGATGGACGTCATCGACAAGGTGGCGAAGGCCGGCACGGACGGCGGCGCGACCGGGCCCGGCGACGGCAGGCCCAAGCTGAAGATCACCCTCCGGCGCCTCACGGCGTCGGCCGCGTAGGCACCCCGGCGTAGTCGGGCAGGTCGATCGCCTCGGCGGTCCTGCGGGCGATCTTGGCGGCCATGTTCTTGCCCGGCAGGTACGGCAGCAGCTTGTAGTACCGGTTCAGCAGCCCGATCACGGCGCGGTTCGACGGCATCATCAGCTTGGCGACGCCGTCGCCCATCTTCTGGCAGCCCGCCGCGTAGTCGCGCATGACGTCCTCGTAGCGCGCGAAGGCGACGCGGTGGTCGCCGCGCGCGGCGGCCAGCTCGCCCGCGAGCACGTAGGCGCCGACCATGGCGAGACCGGTGCCCATGCCGGACAGGGACGACGGGCAGTAGGCGGCGTCGCCGAGGAGCGCGACCCGCCCGCGCGCCCACCCGTCCATGCGGACCTGCCCGACCGCGTCGAAGTAGAAGTCGGGGGCGTGCCGCATCTCGGCGAGCAGCCGGTCGCACTCCCAGCCGGTGCCGGCGAACCGCTCGGTGAGGATCCGCTGCTGCCCCGCCACGTCCCGGCGGTCGACGCCCGTCTCCGGCGACGCGAAGTAGAACGCGGCCCTGGCCTCGGTGTTGTCGCGGGCGCTGTAGACGGACGCGAGCTGCCCGCCGGTCCGGTAGACGTGCCCCGTGTACCGGAGGCCGAGGTGGTTGGGGACGCTGAAGATCGCGCAGTGCACGCCGAGCTCGCGGACGTACCGCTCCTCCGGCCCGAACGCGAGGCGGCGGACGTTGGAGTGCAGCCCGTCCGCGCCGATGACCAGGTCGAAGCGGCGCGGCGCGGACCGCTCGAAGGACACGGTCACGCCGTCGGCGTCCTCGTCGAGGGACGCGATGGAGTCGCCGAAGACGTACTCGGTGGTGCCGCGGGTGGCGTCGAGGAGGATGCGGGCGAGGTCGCCGCGGAGGATCTCGACGTCCCCGGCGAACAGGTCGGCCGCCATCGTCGCCACGGGCTTGCCGGCCTTGTTCACGTACGCCATCGCGCCCATGCCGGTCCTCGCGCGCTCGACGTCGGTGAGGAGGCCCATGCGGCGCAGGACGGTCAGGTGCGCGTCGCCGCGGAAGTCGACGGCGTAGCCGCCGTCGCGGAAGCCGGCGGTGTTCTCGACGATCGTGGTGGCGAAGCCGTAGCGGGCGAGCCAGTGGGCGAGCGCGGGGCCGGCGATCGAGGCGCCGGAGATCAGGACGTTCTTCATGCCGGTGAGCGTGCCGGGGCGCGCTCACCGGAGGCTCACCGCCGGCTCACCGCCTCGACGACCTCCTCGTCGAGGCCGGCGAGGCGCAGCGCGTCCGCCCTGCTCAGCACCTCCGGCGCGCCGCCGTCCGCCGCGCTGTGGCCCGCCGCGCTGTGGCCCGCCGCTGGGTCGCCCGGCG
>NZ_JBEYYT010000263.1:0-13176 GCF_040645715.1 Spirillospora sp. NPDC046719
GCCCAACCGGCGGTTTCAGCGAGCCGGTTGGGCGGGCGATCTTCTGCGGTGGTCCACCGTGTCGCCTGGCCATGTTGACCGGGCGGGCTGGCGGGTTGCAGGACGGCTGCGTGGGCCGACCGGTGAGGTGTGTGCCTGGTCGACCGCGTCTGGTGGGCCGGCTAGCTGGCTGCTCGGCCCAGCATGAGGTCTATGCCGGTCGAGTAGAGGTCGGCGGGGACGCGGTCGGGGTCGAGCAGGTGCTGGAAGGCCAGTCCGAAGTCCAGCGCCATCGCGAGCGCCGCGCGCTCGGACGGGGCGATGCCGTCCACGTCGCGCAACTCGCTCGCCAGGTGGGCGCGGCGTTCGGCGTACCAGTCGGCGATCCGCCAGCCCGCTGCGTAGTCGCGCATGCCGTAGAGCCAGAACTCCACCAGCAGGAGCGCGAGTCGGCGGGCGCGGTCGTCGGAGCCGTCGCGCGAGGTGTTGCGGCCGGTGCGCTCGTCGTCGTCGCGCGCCTGGTCGGCGGACCGCAGTTCGTCGCAGACGTCCGTGCCGAGCCGGTCGCTGGTGAAGCGTTCGAGCAGCGCCAGCAGCAGGTCCGTCTTGCCGGCGAAGTTCGAGTACACCGCTCCCTTGGTGAGGCCGGCCGCTGCGGCGATGTCGTCGAGCGAGGCGCCGTGGATGCCGCGCTCCGCCCACAGGCGCTCGGCGGCGGACAGCAGGGCGGTCCGGGTATGCTCCCGGCGCTCCTGCCGCGCGTTCATATGGCCCGCTCGTCCCGTCCCGCGGGTGGGCTGCTGTGGCCGGCCGGCGTCGCGCTGGAGCGTCCGCGGCTCGGTGGTCACGGCAGGGCCGCCGAAGCCGGGGGGCAGTGGTGCCTGGCTTCCGCTCTCCGGCTCGCCCGGTCGGGCGGCGGGCACGGCGGTGCGCGGGGACGTGCCCTTGCCGGACTCGCCCGGTTCCTCGGTGAGGGTGGTCGTGGCTAGTGCTCCGCCGACGGCGGGGCCGTCCGGGAGAGTAGCCGTACCGGCGGTGGTCTCTGTGGGGGGTGCGGACGGGGTCGTGCTGCCGCCGCTGGGCGGGCGCGGGGTGCGGGGGTCGCTCGCGTCCGTCGGGTCACCCTCGGGCCGTAGGTCGCCGTGGGCGTCGTTCATGTGCTGTTCCCTCCGCTGCCATGGCGCGCGTCCACGGCGCTCCTGACGCGCGGCAGCGGACGTCCGGGAGCGGCGGGATGGGCGCCGGATTCTCCTCCTGTTCTCGGAATACACCGGTCGGACGCGGTCAGTCCCGGAGTTGCGCAACTCCGCCGGGGTTGGAACGGTCCGTTCGGTGGGCGGTTGTCAGTGCCCGACGGAGAAACCCATGGAAGGTGGGGCATTTCACGGCAAGTGCCCTGTTACCTGCGGGTAGCCAAAAATGGCCAGGGGGTCATACCCTGCCTGCATGGCATCCCCGACGGTCCCTGCCAAAGGCGAGGCAGAGCACGAGCTCCCGCAGTCCCTGATCGACCGGCTGGCCTCCCATGTCGCTTCGGGCGGCGCCGAGACGGTGACGATCCCCAGTCCGTTCACGGGCGAGCCGCTCGCGACGGTCCCTCAGTCCGGAGCCGACGACATCCGGGCCGCCTACGAGCGGGCCCGCGAGGCGCAGCGCGCGTGGGCCGCGCTGCCGGTGAGCGAGCGCGTCAAGCCGTTCCTGCGGCTGTCGGACGCGCTGGTCGACCGGCGCGAGGAGATCCTGGACGTCATCCAGCTCGAGACCGGCAAGGCCCGCCGCCACGCGATGGAGGAGTTCCTCGACGTGGCGCTGTGCTCGCTCTACTACGCCCGCCGGGCCGCGAAGCTGCTGAAGCCGCGGCGCAGGCAGGGCATGATGCCGGGCCTCACCCGCGTGCAGGAGCTGCGGCACCCGAAGGGCGTCGTCGCGCTGATCTCGCCCTGGAACTACCCCTTCGCGCTCGGCGCCAGCGACATCGCGCCCGCGATCATGGCGGGCAACGCGGTGATCCACAAGCCGGACACCCAGACGTGCCTGTCCAGCCTGTGGGTGCTGGACCTGCTGGTCGCGCTGGGCCTGCCGCGCGACGTGTGGCAGATCGTCGTCGGCGACCCGGGCGAGATCGGCGACCCGCTGATCGACAACGCCGACTACGTGTCGTTCACCGGCTCCACCCGGGGCGGCAAGGCGATCGCCGAGCGCGTCGCCCCCCGGCTGGTGTCGTACTCGCTGGAGCTCGGCGGCAAGAACCCGATGATCGTGATGGCGGACGCCGACGTCGAGCGGACCGCGCGCGGCGCCGTCCGCGCGTGCTTCACCAACGCCGGGCAGCTGTGCATCTCGATCGAGCGGATGTACGTCCACGAGGACATCTACGACCGGTTCGTCCCGCGCCTCGTCGAGCTGGTCAAGGGCATGAAGCTCGGCACCGGCCTCGACTTCGAGGCCGAGATGGGCTCGCTGACCTACCAGCGCCAGCTGGACGCGGTGACGTGGCACGTCGACCAGGCCGTCAAGGAGGGCGCGACCGTCCTCGCCGGCGGCAAGGCCCGGCCCGACATCGGCCCGCTGTTCTACGAGCCGACGCTCCTCGCGGACGTCAACGGCGACATGGACCTGTGCGCCAACGAGACGTTCGGTCCGGTCGTCGCGATCTACAAGTACCGGGACGAGGACGAGGTCGTCGCCCGCGCCAACGACACCGCCTACGGGCTGAACGCGTCGGTGTGGACGAAGAACCCCGCGCGCGGCCGCCGGCTCGCCGCCAGGATCCAGGCCGGCACCGTCAACATCAACGACGGGTACGGCGCCGCCTACGCGTCCTACGACTCGCCGATGGGCGGGATGAAGCAGTCCGGCGTGGGCCGCCGCCACGGCGCCGAGGGCATGCTGAAGTTCACCGAGGTGCAGACCGTCGCGAGCCAGCACATCATGGACCTCGAGCCGCCCGGGTCCCTCGGCTATGACAGGTTCGCCGACTTCATGGCCACCGGCATCAAGCTGATGAAGAAGCTGCGGATCAAGTAAGGATGGCCGTGAAGCACGACTTCGACGTGCTCGTCGTCGGGTCAGGGTTCGGCGGCAGCGTCTCGGCGCTGCGGCTGACCGAGAAGGGGTACAAGGTCGGTGTGATCGAGGCGGGCCGCCGCTTCGACACCGCCCCGTCCGCGGCGCCCGGCGCCCGGTACCCCGCGCTCCCGAAGACGAACTGGCGCGTCTCCCGGTACCTGTGGGCGCCCGCGCTGGGCCTCACCGGGATCCAGCGGCTGCACCTCATCCGCGGCGCGAAGTCCAGCCGGGTCCTGGTGATGGCCGGCGCGGGTGTCGGCGGCGGGTCGCTGAACTACGCCAACACCCTGTACGTGCCGCCCGCGCCGTTCTTCCAGGACCGGCAGTGGGCGCACATCACCGACTGGCAGGAGGAGCTCGCCCCCTACTACGACCAGGCCAAGCGCATGCTGGGCGTGGTCGAGAACCCGACCACGACCGAGGCCGACAAGGTCATGAGGAAGGTGGCCGACCGGATGGGCGCGGCCGGCACCTTCGTCAAGACTCCGGTGGGCGTCTTCTTCGGCCGTGGCGCGGGCGTCGAGAGCGGCGACCCTTTCTTCGGCGGCGTGGGCCCGCGCCGCCGCGGCTGCCTGGAGTGCGGCGAGTGCATGGTGGGATGCCGCCACGGCGCGAAGAACATGCTCACCGAGAACTACCTGTACCTCGCCGAGAAGGCCGGCGCCCGGGTGATGCCGCTCAGCCGCGTGACCTCGGTGAAGCCGCTGGCGGGCGGCGGCTACGCGGTCGAGATCGTGCGGACCGGTTCGTTCGGGCGCAACCGCAGGACGCTCACCGCCGGGCAGGTGGTGTTCGCCGCCGGAACCTACGGCACGCAGAAGCTGCTCCACAAGCTGAAGAGCACCGGCCTGCTGCCGCGCCTGTCCGATCGGCTCGGCGCGCTGACCCGGACGAACTCCGAGGCCATCCTCGGCGGCGGCCGCCGCAACGGCACGCCCGGCCCGGACTTCTCCAGGGGCGTGGCGATCACCTCCTCCTTCCATCCGACTCCCGAGACCCACATCGAGCCCGTCCGCTACGGCCGCGGGTCCAACCTCCTCGCCGGGCTGCAGACCCTGCTGATCGACGGGGACAAGCCCGGTGAGCGGCACACCCCCAGGATCCTGAAGTTCGCGCGCGAGGCGGTGCGCCGCCCCCGTGACCTCATCCAGCTCTTCGACGTCCGGCACTGGTCCGAGCGGACCGTGATCGCGCTGGTCATGCAGACCCGGGACAACTCGATCACGCTCCGCCCGAAGAGGGGCCCGTTCGGCTGGGACGTCCGCGCGTCCGCGGGGCACGGGGAGCCGAACCCCACCTGGATCCCCGAGGGGCACCAGGCGACCCGGCTGATCGGCGAGGAGATCGGCGGGATCGCCGGCGGCACCTGGGGCGATCTGTTCGACGTCCCGATGACCGCGCACTTCCTCGGTGGCTGCGCCATCGGCGACTCCGCCGAATCCGGCGTCATCGACGCCTACCACCGGGTGTACGGGCACCCCGGCCTGCACATCGTGGACGGCTCGGCGGTCTCCGCCAACCTCGGCGTCAACCCGTCCCTCACGATCACCGCGCAGGCCGAACGCGCGATGTCCTTCTGGCCCAACCGGGGCGAGGCCGACACCCGCCCCGAGCTGGGCGGCACCTATCGAAGAATCACCCCCGTCCCTCCGAAGAATCCCGTCGTTCCAGCGGATGCTCCAGCGGCACTCCACCTTCCTATCGTCGAGATCACCTGACCGGTCCGCGCTCCGGTTCGTCCCCGCCTCCGAACCGGAACGCGGCCGATGCCTCCTGGCAGGCCCACCGCGTCCCATGCTCACGCCCCGCAGATGGCCGGGGAAGTGGAACGTCGTTCTGTGGATAACTCTCCGTCCGGCTCGTCGGCGGAGCCCTTGGCCGTGCGGATGGCCGGGCGCATCGGTGCTGGTCGCCGGGCCATTTCCGGACTCGGTCATGATCTTGGAGTGCCTCAGCGGGGAACGGCGAACGTTCGCCTGTAGGCGCTCGGGGTCGTGCCCATCTCGTCGGCGAAGCGGCGGCGGAAGTTCGACGTGTCCGGGAACCCGGTGGCGGACGCGACGGACTCGATGGTCGCGTCCGTCCGTTCGAGCAGGGCGCATGCCTCCTGGATGCGGCGCCGGAGCAGCCATCGTCCCGGTGTCGTGCCGAGACGCCGGTCGAACAGGCGCGCGAGCGTGCGCGGCGAGACCCCGGCCTGCGTGGCGAGTTCGTCGATGGTGATCGGCCTGTGCAGGTTCGCCTCGGCCCATTCGAGGACAGGGGAGAGCGTCCGTTCGTCGCCGACGTCCCTGGACGGCGGGACGCGGGAGTACTGGCGTTGGCCGCCATCACGGTGCGGCGGAAGCACCATGTGCCGCGCGATGTCGTTGGCATATGCGGCACCGAAGTCGCGCCGGACGAGCTGCAGCGCGAGGTCGATCGCCGCGCCGGTGCCCGCGCTCGTGGCGACGTCACCATGGTCGATGTACAGCGCGTCAGGCTGGACGGTCACATCGGGATAGCGCCGGGCGAGTTCGTCCGCCATGCGCCAATGGGTGGTCGCGGTACGGCCGTCAAGGAGCCCCATAGCGGCGAGTGCGAACGCGCCTGAACAGACGCCGACGATGCGGGCGCCACGTTCGTGGGCTTTCCTCAGGGCGCGCGTGAGGCGTGGAGACGGCTGCGCCTCCCGGTCGGGCCAGCCGGTCAGGAACACCGAGTCCGCCTCGGCGAGGAGCCCAAGGCCATGCTCGACGAACATGCGGTAGCCCGCCTTTGTCGCCACGGCCCCGGGCACCTCGGCGCAGACGCGAAAGGAGTAGCGGGTCTCGACGCCGGGATGGTCGATGCCGAAGACCTCGGCGACGCATCCCAGCTCGAACGTCGACTGGGGCGGCCTCACCAGCGCCGCGACGCGGTGGAGCATGGTCGGCAGGATAATCCCGCATCGCGACTTTCCAGCCACTGGTTCGGGAGACATGCGACGGCGATCGTGGAGGAATGAGCAACGACAACACCGTCAGCTGGATCGGTACGTGGCGCAATCAGTACGGGTCGACGCTGGTCATCACTGACGACGCCGGTGGCAGGCTGTGGGGCACCTTCCGCACCGCGCTCGGCGACAGCGCGTTCGCGGGTGAGGAAGCCGAGATCACGGGATTGCACGTCGGCGTGTGCGCACACTTCGCGTTCGGCCGTTCCGGGCCTCACGGCGACGCCGTCGCGTCCTTCACCGGACTCCTGCGGGACGGACGCCTGGAGACGATGTGGCATGTGGTGTCCGATAAGGCGTTGAAGCCGCCCGCGCCGGGACGGGCGCCCGAGCTGATCGAACTGCCACGGGCGCATGCCGTCCTGACCAACGCCGACACCTTCGCTCGCGTATAACGCCCTGAAGGGGGCGTGCCCGGCGCCGGAGGGGGTGGGTCTCCGGCGCCGGAACCGGGCCGAGTGTCAGGCGCGGTACGCGGCCCACTGGTCGCTCATGCGCTGGGTCTGGCCGGGCGTGAACTCGTACATGCAGGAGTCGTAGCTGTAGTCCATGAAGTTGTGGATGGGGTCCAGGCCGGACGAGGAGCAGGTGTCGCGGCCGGTGGGGCAGCCCGAGGCGGGGCTCTGCTCGGCGGGGGTGTCGGACACCCGGTCGCCCTGGCCGCTGCAGCCGCCCTGGAACGTGTGGTACAGCCCCATCCAATGGCCGACCTCGTGGGTCGCCGTGTCACCCTCGTTGTAGTTGGTGAGCGATCCGCCGGGGACGCTCTGGTAGTGGATGACGACGCCGTCCAGCTTGGGCTTGGAGCGGTAGTCGCTGGGGAACGTGGCCCAGCCGAGGAGGCTGTCGCCCAGGTCGGCGGTGTAGAGGTTCAGGTCCTGGGCGCCGCCCGTGTGGAGCGCGTTCTTCATCGCCGTCTCGTTGCCCTCGGGGTCGGAGAACCACGCCGCGTTGTTCGTCCGCGTGATGGAGGCGAGGGTGAAGGAGACACCGCTCGGCGCATAGGCGGCGTTGAGGACGCTGAGCTGCTTGTTGAGCGTCGCGTCGGACAGCGAGCCCGTGCTGCCGCTCGTGATGACCTGGAAGTGCACGCGGACGGTGATCGAGGCGGCGGCCTTGAGGCGGCCGGACGCGGCGAGCTGCCCGAGACGGTCGTGGAAGTCCTTCTCCATGGCCGCGACCTTGGCGGCACCGGGCTGGTGCCGTTCCGTGGCGTGGGAGCCGGCACGGACGCGGGCCTGCGCGGCGGACGTCTCGGAGCTGCACTTCGCGCCCGGGACGGGAGCGGAGAGGGCGGGGGCGGCGGCGGGCGCGTAGGCGGTGAACGCGGCGAGCATGCCGATGGCGGTGGCGATTCCAGCGCGTTTCATGGAACTCCTTGGGGGCGGCGCGTCCGGTGACGGGCGCGCGGGGGAGCGGAGTCATCGCTGGAACCAGGGTGATTGCCGACAAGGGGTGCGTCTTTGGCAAACCTGGACGAATAGGGGCGAGAAATGCTGAATGCGATGCCGTAGCGCGAGCGCCGGAATGTCAGACCGGAGGCGTAGCGTGGGCGCCGTGCCGTGGGGCCGCCGGCGTGGGCGCCGGATTGTCAGACCGACCGCGTAACGTCGTCGCATGGACGCCGAGGACGAGGCCGAACGGATCTTGGGAGAGCTGCGCGCCCAGGCCGATCCGGTGCGGGCCGACAGCGAGAAGCGCTACCTGAAGAGCGAACTCGCGCACATCGGAGTGCCCGTCCCGGCGCTGCGGAAGATCGCCGTGTCGGCGGTCAGGGTGCGCCCTGCGCGCGACGAGTTGCTCGGGCTCGTGGACGCGCTGTGGACCGCGACGGACGACGGCCGTCCCATCCACGAGGCGCGCATGTCGGCCGTGGAAGTGCTGGCCAAGCGAGTGGACCTGCTCGTCCCCGGCGACCTGGCCGTGGCCGAGCGCCTCATCCGCGACTCGGCGGGCTGGGTGATGGTTGACCAGCTCGCCGACAGGGTCGCCGGCCGCTTGATCGTCCGCTACCCCGACCTGAGCGCGGTGCTGGACGCGTGGGTTCGCGATCCCGACATGTGGATACGGCGCACGTCGCTCCTCGCGCTGCTACCGGGCGTCCGCGCCGGAACCCCCGACCTGGACCGGCTCACCAGATACGGAGACATCCTTATAGGCGAAAAGGAGTTCTTCATCCGCAAGGCACTGGGGTGGGTGCTGCGCGAACTGTCGAAGAAGGATCCCGCCTGGGTGACGGCATGGGTGGAGGCGCACATGGCCGACGTCTCCGGCGTCACGTTCCGCGAGGCCGTCCGCCGCCTGCCACCCCCCGACGCCGACCGCCTGCTCACCACATACAAGGCCCGCTAACCTCCTCCTCGCTCACGCAGCTGCGTCCCGCCAGGCCCGCCCGTGCTGCCCGCCCGTGCTGCCCGCCCGTGCTGCCCGCCCGTGCTGCCCGCCCGTGCTGCCCGCCCGTGACCGTCCCGCGTGCCCCGCGCTGGTGCCAGTGCCGCCATGACACGCGCCGGTTCCGCTTGGCTGTGCGGTGCGCTCGTGCTGCTTGCGCGCTGGCGCTCGTGCCGCACATCCGCGTAGCACGTCCATGTTGTGCGCTCACGCTGGACTGCCCGTGCCGTGGGACTGCCCGTGCCGTGGGACGGCCAGTGCCGGACGCGGCGCCATGCCGTTTGTGTAGTGCTCCTGCTGGCGCGCTCAGCGCTGCGCGTCGGTGCTGCGCGTTCGCGACGAGCGACTGGTGCCCGGTGATGCTGCGCAGACATGCTGTGCGCTCGTGCTCCGTGCGCGCTGGCCGCCGCTCGTGTCGCGCGTTCGTGTCGCGCTCATGCTGTGCGCCCATACTGGAATGCCCGTGTCGTGCGCTCGTGCCGCTGGACGCTGGTGCTGTTCCGGCGATGTTGCGCTTCCGTGTCGCGCGCCGTGGTGCTGGGCCGACCGTGCCCTGCGCTGCTGGCTCCGCGGTGGTGCAGCTTGGCCGTGCTGCGCGCTGCTGGTGGGCTCCCGATGTTGGGACGTCCGCGTTGGCTGACCGTCTGCCCAACGTTGCTGTCTGGCTGCGCTGGACCGGCGGTACTGCGCGCTGATGCTGGGCGGCTGATGCCGGGCGGCTGATGCCGGGCCGCTGGTGTTCGGTAGCAGGCGTTGCCACCTGTGCTACTTGATCGTGCTGGAGCACCGGTGTCGGGCCGCTCGTTCGTCCTCATGTGGCGAGTGCCGTGCGGCCGCGCCGCCCGCTGGTGCTCGACCGTCACTGCCGTGCGCTCATGCTGTGGGCGTGCTGGCCACTCGTGTCACACGTCCAGCACGTCCATGTCGTGGGCTCATGCTGGGCTGTCCACGTTGTGCGCTCATGCTGGGCTGCCCGTGTCGTGCGCCCGTGCCGTGGGACCGCCAAGGCCGGACGCGGGTGCTATGCCGTTCGTGTAGTGCTCGTGTTGGGGCGCTTAGTGCTGCGCGTTGGTGCTGCGGGTGCGTGTTGCGTGCTGGCCGATCGTGGCGAGCGTCCGTGGCGTGGGTCGGTGGTGTGGGTTCGTGGTGGGGTAGCTCGCGCTGGGTGGCTGCGGTGTGTGTGTTAACCGGGCGTGCCGTGTTTGTGCGCCGTGCGTGCTGGGGTTTGTGGGGGTGGGGTTTAGCGGCGGTAGGCGGTCCAGACTTTGTGCATGCGGGCGCCCTGGCCGGCGGTGAAGGAGGTCATGCAGGTGTCGTAGCTGTAGTCCATGAAGTTGTGGACGGGGTCGTCGCCGGGGGCGGGGCAGGTGTCCTTGCCGGACGGGCAGCCGTTGGTGGGGTCGCGCTCGGCCGGGGTGTCGGACACCCGGTCGCCCTTGCCACCGCAGCCGTCCTGGAACGTGTGGTAGAGCCCGAGCCAGTGGCCGACCTCGTGGGTGGCGCTGAACCCGCGGTTGAAGTTGTCGATCGGGCCGCCGGGCATGCTGCCGTAGTGGATGGTGACGCCGTCCATCTTGGGCTCGGACTTGTACTTCCACGGGAAGGTGGACCAGCCGAGCAGGTCGCCGCCGATGCGGGCGCTGTAGAGGTTCAGCGTTCCCTTGCCGCCCTTGCGGAGCTTCGGCTTGTAGGTGCCCTCGTAGCGCTCCGGCTCGTTGAACCAGGCGGCCTTGTCGGAGCGGCTGATCGCCTTCAGGTGGAACGTCACGCGGGTGTTCGCGCCGCCGTACCGGCCGCCGTAGGACGCGTTCAGCACGCTGATCTGCCGCTTCACCACCGACGTGGGGACGTTGCCGGTGGAGCCGTCGTGCAGCACGTGGAAGTACACCGGGACGCTGATCTTGCCGGCGGCGCGCAGGTCGGACGGGGTGGACTGGTCGTCCGGCCGGTCCATGGCGCCGAGGCCGAGGCCCCTGAGGGTCTGGCCGAGGCGCTGCTCGACGCTCGCGGACTCCGAAGGGGTGAGGGCGTTGCGCTCCCGCACGTGCGCGTCGGGCCGCCGGAGCCGGGCGTTCGACGGCGCGGCGCAGGCGTTCGGGCCGGCGGCGCGAGGCGCGTCGGGGTGTGCTCGCCCGGCCGTGGCGCCCGCTCCGGCCGGACCGGTCGGTACGGCGGGGACGAGGGCGGTGATGAGGGCGGCGGCAGCGAGCAGCTTCACGACACTCCTAGGGAGGGACTGCTGAATGCGTACGGACAGCGACTGGACACAGGGCGTTATCAAGACGTATCAGAGAGAAGTCCTGCTGCGCGTGTGATCAAGGTAAACGGATGCCGACCGTTTTCGGCCAGTCGCCCAATGTGACCGCCGTGACCCGGCCGGGCGCATCGGCCCTGGATGGGGCCCCGTAGACTGGAGTTCTTTCCAGGCCCGTGCGAAAGGCGTTGTTGGTGGCCGTAGACCAGTCCTTTGACACCGTTCTCGTCGTCGACTTCGGCGCGCAGTACGCGCAGCTGATCGCGCGGCGGGTCCGTGAGTGCCATGTGTTCAGCGAGATCGTGCCGTCCACCATGCCGGCGGCGGAGATGCTCGCCAAGCGGCCGAAGGCGATCATCCTGTCGGGCGGGCCGGCGTCGGTGTACGAGCAGGGGGCGCCGGCGGCGCCCGAGGGCCTGTTCGAGCTCGGCGTGCCGACCCTCGGAATCTGCTACGGCCACCAGGTGATGGCGCAGGCGCTCGGCGGGGCGGTGGAGAACTCCGACGTCGCCGAGTACGGCGGCGCGACCGTCGCCGTGACCTCGCCGGGGATGCTGTTCGCCGGGCTGCCGAACGAGCAGGCGGTGTGGATGTCGCACCGCGACTTCGTGCGCGAGGCGCCCGCCGGGTTCACGGTCACGGCCAGCACGGACGTGACGCCGGTCGCCGGCATGGAGGACCGGGACCGCGGCTTCTTCGGCGTGCAGTTCCACCCGGAGGTGCTGCACACCGAGAACGGCATGGAGATCCTGCGGCGCTTCCTCTACGAGGGCGCGGGCTGCCGGCCGAACTGGACGATGGTGAACATCGCGGACGAGTCGATCGAGGCCGTCCGGGAGCAGGTCGGCGGGAAGCGGGCGATCTGCGCGCTGTCGGGCGGCGTCGACTCGGCGGTGGCCGCGGCGCTCGTCCAGCGCGCCATCGGCGACCAGCTGACCTGCGTGTTCGTCGACCACGGGCTGCTGCGCAAGGGCGAGCCGGAGCAGGTCGAGAAGGACTTCGTCGCGGCGACCGGGGTGAACCTGCACGTCGTGGACGCGCAGGAGCGCTTCCTCGCCGCCCTGGACGGGGTGAGCGACCCGGAGGAGAAGCGGAAGATCATCGGCCGCGAGTTCATCCGGGTGTTCGAGGAGGCGGCCCGGGAGATCGTCGGCGAGGACGCGGCGGAGCCGGTCGAGTTCCTCGTGCAGGGCACGCTCTACCCGGACGTCGTGGAGTCGGGCGGCGGTACCGGCGCGGCGAACATCAAGTCGCACCACAACGTCGGCGGGCTGCCGGAGGACCTGCAGTTCCGGCTGGTGGAGCCGCTGCGGACGCTGTTCAAGGACGAGGTGCGGGCGCTCGGCGAGCAGCTCGGCCTGCCGTCGGAGATCGTGTGGCGGCAGCCGTTCCCGGGGCCCGGGCTCGGCATCCGGATCATCGGCGCGGTGACCCGCGACCGGCTGGACATCCTGCGCGACGCGGACGCGATCGCCCGCGAGGAGCTGACGCGCGCAGGCCTGGACCGCGACATCTGGCAGTTCCCGGTGGTGCTGCTCGCCGACGTCCGGTCCGTGGGCGTGCAGGGCGACAGCCGGACGTACGGGCACCCGATCGTGCTGCGCCCGGTGACCAGCGAGGACGCGATGACGGCCGACTGGGCGAAGCTCCCGTACGACCTGCTGCAGAAGATCTCGACGCGGATCACCAACGAGGTCCGCGAGGTCAACCGGGTCGCCGTCGACATCACCTCCAAGCCCCCGGGCACCATCGAGTGGGAGTGACCTCGGCGGCGAGGCGATAGCGCGGGAAACGTGAGGGCCCGGGTGCGTTCCGCACCCGGGCCCTCATGTGTCCGCGGAGGTGTCAGACGGTCGCGGGGGCCAGGGCGGCCTCGGCGTCCAGGGTCGCGGCGGCCGCGTTGACGACCGCGGCGATCCGCAGCGCCTCCTGGACGAGCTCGCGCGACAGGCCGGCCTCGCGGACGACCTTCTCGTGCGACTCCAGGCACCGGCCGCAGCCGTTGATCGCCGACACGGCGAGGCACCACAGCTCGAAGTCGACCTTGTCCACGCCCGGCTTGCCGATGATCGACATCCGCAGCTTGGCGGGCAGGGTCGCGTACGTCTCGTCGCCGATCAGGTGCGTGGCGCGGTAGTACACGTTGTTCATCGCCATGATCGACGCGGCGCCCTTGGCGGCCTCGAACGCCTCGGCGGACAGGTAGTCGCCGGCGTCCTCGGCCAGCTCGCGGATGACGGTGGCGCTGCGGGTGGCGAGGGCGCAGGCCAGCACCGTCCCCCACAGCTGCTGGTCGGTGAGCTGCGAGGTGGAGGTGAGCGAGCCGAGGTTGAGCTTGGTGTCCTTGGCGTAGCCCGGGAGGGCGCTCTTCAGCGCGTCAACGCTCATGATGTCGAGTCCTTTCCTGCGGACGGCCGGCCGCGCGCGCGCCCCGCCCGCGCGGCAGAGCGGCGGGGTGGGGGAGAGGGGGGGAAAACAAGTGTTTAAATAGGTGGGGGGCGGGGCAAGA
>NZ_JBEYYT010000264.1:0-13147 GCF_040645715.1 Spirillospora sp. NPDC046719
TACGGTGATAATATTTTTATAGGAGATTAGGAATTAAATGATAGAAAATTTTATAAATGGTTTATATGAGTTCCACTTTTTACAAAATTCTTTAGTTACTGCGGTAGTGATAGACAGGGCGCGCGGCGCGCCGCGGCGCCGCTGCTCCGCGTGCGCCTCCCCGGGGTGCTCGGGCCAGCCCCACGCGTCGAACGGCCCGGCGCGGTGCGCGATGGCCGCCATGTCGGCGGCGAGCGCCGCGTCCGTCGCGGTCGCCATGACGTGCCCGCGCAGGTCGGTCGGCATCATCGCGACCGGCAGGACGTTCAGCAGCCGCGCCGCCGACACGTTCCGCTCGCGCCGCTCGGAGCAGACCGGGCACCCCTGGATGTGGTGGACGAGCCGGCGGACGGCGGGCGGCGGCAGCGGCCAGTCGCCGTCGGGGGCGAGGTCGGCGACCGCGGGGCAGTCGTCGCGCCCGGAGTGCGCGATGTGCGCGGCGGCGAGCGCGTCGTCGAGGCGGGCCAGGGCGGTGCCGGTCAGGTCGGTGGCCTCCTGCGCGTCCAGGCCGAGGACGGCGCCGATGTCCGCCGCGTCCAGGCCGTGCCGCAGCATGAGGTCGAGGGCCTCCCGCTCGCGGCCGCGCAGCCCCGCCAGCGCGCCGTGCACCAGCCGCCGCGCCTCCAGCCGCCGGGTGAGCTCCTCGCCGTCCAGGAAGCCGTCCCCGACCTCGGGCGCCTCGTGGCGTTCGGTGGGGCGGTCGGGGTCGCGCAGCCGCCGCATGCACTCGTTGCGGGCGAGCGCGTACAGCCAGCCGCGGAACCTTTCGGGCTCGCGCAGCACCGGCACCTGCGCGTACGCGGCGACGAGGGCGTCGTGGAGGGCGCTCGCCGCGGGCTCCTGGTCGCGCAGCAGCGCGTGGCAGTAGTCGTACAGGCGGGCCGCGTAGCGATCCATGACCTGGATGAGGGCGCCGGGATCGCCGGCCGCCAGCTCCCGCGCGAGACGTTCGTCGTCCGCGCGGTCGAGGGTGGGCCAACCGGACACAGGGTCCTCCCGCGGGATCAGGGTGCTGCCTCTGGGGCGGTCCTCGTCCGCGGCGTCGCGGACGGACTCAGGGAAGTCAGGGGAGCGGTTCGCTCTCCCGGCCCGCGCTCCGGGCGGCTCCCCGTCGCGGGCCGGGGAGGAGAAGAGGTCGGAGGCCCGACGGCCCCGCTCCCCGTCGGGCCTCCACATGAAATGACGATCGACCCCCGCGCCCGGTTGACGCCGAATCCAAGAAAATCACGGAACTACCGGGCGCGGTCGGAGCGCTACGACGTGATGCGCCGCGACAGCATCTTCAGGAAGATCTTGGAGATCTCCTGCGGCGTCATCGCGACCTGGACGTTCCCGTTGGTCGCCGCGGCGATCTTCTCCAGCTCGCCGCGGTCGACGCCCTTGCCGAAGCCGATCATGTTGACCTGGATCGGCTTGTTCGGGTCCTTCAGCCGCCTCAGCTCCGCCAGGGTCTGGTCGAGCGTCGGCCCGTCCGGGTCGTCGTTCTGGCCGTCGGTGAGCAGCAGGATCGAGTTGCCGAACTCCGGCTTGTAGGTCTTGTTCATCAGCTTGTAGGCGTCCAGCATCGTCCGGTAGAGCCCGGTGTCGCCGGTCGGCTTCGGCTTCATCTGGTTGAGCCAGGACAGCACCAGCCCGCGCCGCGTGGTGGACCCGATGCGGTCGCCGAGCGCGCCGATCGGCACCGTCTGCTTGTACGGCGTCTTGCCGTTCATGTTCGTGGAGAACAGCCACTGGCCGAGCTCGGTGTCGTTCGACATCATCGCCAGGCCGCCCTGCGACACCTGCGCGATCGCCTGCAGCCGGTTGGTGTGCGGGGCGACCTGCTCGGCCATCGAGCCGGACACGTCGATCAGCGTGAGCATCCGCAGCCCGAGCGTCAGCTTCGACCACGCCTGCATGACCTGCGCGACGTCGCCGCTCTTCGGCGACGGGAGCTGCCGCGGGCGCGCGGGGCTGACCCCGGTCGCCGCGCCGAAGCCGGTGGGCGCCTTGCCGTCGGACGTCCGGAACCCGAGTTGCCGCAGGTCGTTGCGGGTCGCGTCGGTGGTCATCGCCTTCTCGAGCAGCTGCGCGGCCTTCTGCTCATCGCCGCCCTGCGCGGTGACGGTGTACGGGTAGTCCATCGACAGCGTGCCCTCGGTCGGGTACAGCGCCACCGCGGGCTGGGCCGGCTTGGTCTGGTTGTAGCTCCACAGCGCCTGCTCCGACGACAGGGAGATCGGCTGCTTGCCGGTGCGGTCCTTGCTGAAGTGGGCGAACTCCTCCGTGGTTGACGGAACGAGGTTCTCCCGGACGGTCCTGACGATGCCGGTGAAGATGGAGTCCCTGTTGGGGTCGTTCGCCAGCAGCATGCTGGTGATCATCAACGACCCCATGCCGGCGGCGTTCTTGGTCGGGTCCGGGACCACCATCCGGACCGAGCCGGCCGGGATCATCTGGTTCTTGGTCACCGCGCCGCCCGCGACACCGCCCGCGGCCTTCAGCAGGTTGTCCCAGGACGGGCTGGCCGTGACGCCCTGCTTCTTCAGCTGGACGGCCAGCGACTTCGGCAGGCCCACCACGATCGGGCTGCTCGCGAGCGAGGTCTTCGCCGACTCCAGGTTCTTGTCGCCGCCCTCGCCGCGGGCGAGCGCCGTCCACAGCGAGGAGTCGGGGATCCACACGTCCGGCCGCTCGTTCGCCGAGTTCGCGACGCCCTGCCCGGACAGCAGCGTCGCCACCGACGCCGGGTCGGCCTTCTTCACGTCGGCCCGTACGCACTTGCCGCCGACCTTGTGCTTGGCGTCGTTGAACCGGCCCGCCGCCTTCACGACCACCGGCTGGATGTCGGGCGCCGCCGCGACCGACAGGCTCAGCGCGTCGTCGCCGGAGCAGCCGCCGCCGCTCTCGGCGAACGCGTACACGCCGACGCCGAGCAGCAGCGCCAGGCCCACCGCACCGGCCATCGGCCCGATCAGCGCGGCCTTGCTCCGCTTCCGCTTGCGCTTGCCGTACTCGTAGCCGCCGGTGCCGCCGCCATAGCCGCCGGACCCGCCGCCGCCGCCCGATCCGCCGCCGTAGCCGCCGGAGCCGCCCGACCCCGCGGACCCGCCGCCGAAGAACCCGGCCGGGGTCTCGTCCGAGCTGCGGATCGCGTCGTACTCGCTGTAGCCCGTCCCGGCCAGCGGGGACGAGGACCGGCCGGGCGGCGGCTCCTGCGGCGGGGGCGCCGCCATCGGGTCCTGCCGTTCGGCGCCGTACCCGCCGGACCGCCCGAGCCCGTACCCGCCGGCGTCGGACGCGCCGGTGAAGCCGCCGGCGCCGTAGACCGGCTCCTCGGCCGAGCGGCGCGGCGTGAACCATTCGGGCGTCTCGCCCGGGCCTGACGCCTGCGGCGGGGCGGGGGGCGGGGCCGCGGGCGCGCCCGGCGGCCCGGCCTGCGGCTCCTGGGTCAGCGGGCGGCTCTGGGAGTCCCTGGTGCCGAACCAGTCGGAGGACCCGTCGTTCGCGGGTCCGAACACGGGCGTGGACGGGTCGTGACCGCCCCCGTCCCCCTCAGGGAAGTCATTGCGATGACGTCCGCTCATGGCTGCCCTCGATTCACCAGAAACCCGCCGATGTTCCACGGCACTGTAGTAGTACGAACTAGAGGTTACAAAGAACTCAAAATCGATGATGACGCAGGTCATCAGCGTATGTCCGGACGATCCTGGCATTGCCTCCCCACCGTCACGCCCCGCGTTCGGGGCGGCACGGGGCGGCGCCGGGGCCGCGATCATGGGTGGACCGGGCCCGCGCGGACGCCGGGACCGAGCGTGATCCTGCCGCAAACCGGAAGCGTCGCGCGCGGCCGGAACCGGCCGGAACCGGCCGCCCCGCCCCCTTGCCGCGGACCGGGCACCGCGCTCCCTCCGGCACAATCGAGGCATGGCCAGCTTCGTCACCGTCACCTCCCCGGACGACCCGCGGCTGGCCGACTACACCCGGCTCCGGGACGTCAACCTGCGCAAAAGCCTCGAGGCCGAGCACGGACTCTTCCTCGCCGAAGGGGAGAAGGTGATCCGCCGCGCGATCGCCGCCGGCCACCCCGTCCGCTCCCTGCTGATGGCGGGCCGCTGGACCGGCCCCCTCGCGGACGTCCTTGACAGCGTCGACGCACCGGTCTACGTGGCCGACGACGCCACCCTCGAAGGCGTCACCGGCTTCCCCGTCCACCGCGGCGCCCTCGCCTCCCTCGAACGCCTCCCGCTCCCGCCTCTCGGCGCCGTCGTGAAGGACGCCCGCCGCATCCTCGTCCTCGAGGACCTCGTCGACCACGCGAACGTCGGCTCGATCTTCAGGTGCGCCGCCGCCCTCGGCATCGACGCGATCGTCCTGTCGCCCCGCTGCGCCGACCCGCTCTACCGGCGCGCGGTGAAGGTGTCCATGGGCGCGGTCTTCGCGATCCCCTACGCCCGGATGGGCAACTGGCACGACGACCTGGGCGAACTGCGCGCCGCCGGCTTCACGCTCCTGGCCCTGACCCCCGACCAGGCCGCCACCCCGCTGGACAAGGCCCCGCTGGGCGACCGCGCGGCCCTGCTCCTCGGGTCCGAAGGCGACGGCCTGACGTCCCACTGGCTCGACGAGGCCGACGAGCGCGTCTGCATCCCGATGAGCCCCGGCGCCCTCACCGCCGGCGTCGACTCCCTCAACGTCACCGCGGCCGCCGCCATCGCCTGCCACGCCCTCGGCCGCGCATGACGTGACCTGCGGTCCTGCCGCGGAGCCGGCCGCTCCTGATATCGTCCTTCGCCGCGCCGCCACAAGGAGCTGCTTCTGTGGGACGAAAGACCGAGCGATCCCGCCGGGCGAGGAAGCGCCGCGACCTCGCTCTGCGCTTGGAACGTCCGCCTCGCTGGGCCACCGCGACCCTGCTGATCTCGTCTTTCCTTCTGGCCATCGAGTTCCTGCTCGCGCCGTTGTCGTTCGTCCGCAACGGCGGCAAGACCCTGACCGTGGACACCGCCACGGTGACGTCCTGCCACCGGGACGCCATCACCGGCTGGGCGCAGTACGGATGTGCGCTCGAAAAGGACGGAGCTCCGTACGAGCCCTCGTTCGTCCACCGGCCCCGGCTCAAGACGTGGCGGCCGGTGCACGGCAAGGTCACGTTCGAGATCCGCGAAGAGCACGGGAAGGCCGGAACGTCCTACGAAATAGTCAAGAAAGGGACGTCGCGGCCCTCGTTCATATGGGCCGTCCTGTGCGCGCTCGTCTACTTCGGGGCGGGCGGCGCCATCTTCCTGCTGCTGCTGAAACTGCTGAAGGGATGTGCCGGCCTGCTGCGCCGCTCAGCGGACCGCGTGGCAGGTCAGGGCGCCGCCGAAACAGGCGAGGCCAATGCCGCCAAAACACGGAAGAGCGGTTGAAAACGGCACGCTAAAGCCGGCGGTGCGCGCCATGACAATGGCTCGCCCGGATGGCTGCGTCGCTCACTTGCCGAACATGCCGCGGCGGGTCCGGCGGTGCATGCCCTTCGCGCGGCGCATGGCGGCCGCGGCGGCGCCGGCGGGAGCGCGCCGCTTGCCGAGCCGCAGCTGCGTGAGCAGCACCGCGATCGCCACCATCAGCGCCGCCAGCCACGCGACCTGCGTGCTCGCGACCCGCTCGAAGGTGAGGTCCTGCGCGACGGGGGCCTTGTTCCCGCGCAGCCGGCTCTCCGGCGTCACCGACACGGTGTTCGGCGCGATCGACGGGCTCGGCGCCGCGATCGGCGGCAACGCCACCTGCGGGTTCTTCGCCTGGAACGACGAGTTCGGCTCCGGCGGCACGTAACCGCCACCGGACGTCGTCCCGCTGCCCCCGGTCGTCCCGCTCGTGCCGCCCGACGATCCGCCGCCGCTGCCGCCGCCGGACGAGGAGCCGTGCCCGCCGCCGGACGCCGACGCCGACGGCGTCGCGCTCTTGGACGGCGAAGGCGACTTGGACGGCGACTTCGTCGGCTTCGACGTGGTCGGCGGCGCCGACGTCTTCAGCGGGCGGTAGGTGACCGCCGTGGCGTCGCTGCCGGTCAGGTCCTTGCCGTCGGCGGTCCCCGCGACGGTGACGGTGACGGTGACGATCATCGACTTGGGCAGGCTCTTGGGGACGAAGACGGAGGTCGTGACCGTCTTCGGGTCGGTGCCCACGGTGTGGAAGTTGCAAAGCTCGACCGTCGCCGGCGGCCGGCAGCCTTCGGTGAGCGTCGCCTTCGCGGCCTTGTTCGACGTGCTCAGGGTCACGGAGACCACATGGACGGCCTCGGCGGTGCCCGTGGTGGTGGACGCCCGCGTCGTGACGAGGGCGTTCGTCCCCGCGTTCGCCGGGCTCTCGACCGACGCCACCACCGTGAGCTTCGGCGCCGGACTGGGTGATGCGGAGGCCGAGTCGGGAGGAGCCGGCGACGTGGTGTCATCGGCGGAGGCGGACGCGCCTCCGGCGGCGAGGACGGCCGCCGCCCCGAGCCCAACAAAGATCGGTTTCACCGCCGGTCGGCAGTACACCGCCCCAGCACCTCCGTCGCATCGCCTTTGAGCGCCTGTGCCCGCTGTACCCGGGAGATCGTCCCAGGACTCATGCGAACACGGATGAACGGGCCAAAGCAACCCCGGGGACGTTCACATGACTTCCTCTCGGACGTCCTCTATCTCCGTGGCGGGCGCCCACGCCTGCCAAACGCCCTGGTCAATGCGTTCGAGGCCGAGCGACTCGGCCACCGGGGCGCGGCCGCCGACATATTCGACGCGCAGCCACGTCTCGTGCTCGCCGACGATGACGAACCGCTCCCCGCGCCACCGGCACGTCGTCCGGACGTACCGGAGCTCCTCGACCTCCGACGCCGGCACGATCCGCCGGAACCGGCCGGGGCGCAGCTCCTCGAACCCGTCCGTCGGCCCCGGCGTGTAGAGCCGGACCTCGCCGTCGGCGCCCGGCGCCGCCTCGAAGTCGCGGCCGAGCCAGCGCGCCACGTAGCCGTCCCTGATCACTGCGCCGCTCCCGCCCGGCCGTCGCGCCCGTCGGAACCGGTGGACGCGTCGGGCCGCAGCCACGCGAGCCGGTCGGGGTCGTACATCGCGACGAACCTCTCCGAACGATCCATGCCCAGGTAGTACATCTCGGCGCCGTACGGGAGCCGGACGCTGTCCACCTTGTACTCGCGGATGGAGCCCGCGCTGCCGGGCGCGAACCCGCCGCCGACGAACGGGGGCCGCTCGATCACCCAGCCCGCGTCGCCCCAGGAGGCCATCTCCTCCGCGTCGCGCCCGCCGAACGGGATCCGGTACAGGTCGGGGCAGTACGCGGGCCACCGGATGACGTACACGCCCTCGTCCGCGGGCGAGAACGGCGTGTCCTCGTAGAGGAGCCCCAGCGCCTCGTACAGCTGGACGGGCGTCTGGAGTTCCGCGACGTCCCCCGTCGGGTGGACGAACCCGCCGACGCGGTCGTAGCCCTGCTCCAGGTACCAGCCGACGTGCCCGTGCGGGACGACCTTCTGCATGATCGTCGGCTGGGACACGCGGTCGTCGAGGTCCTCGGTCCGCGCCGGGGCCGCCGTGACGACGTCCTGCACGGTCATGTCCGCGGCGGGTTCCCGCGGCGCGGGCGGTGCGGCCGGGCGCGCCTGGACGAGGCCGACGCGCAGGGCCCACTCGCTCAGCGCCCGCACCTGGTCGCCGCGCAGGGACGCACCGATCCGCGTGCCCGGGTTGAGCAGCAGCGCCCAGTCGTCGCGCGGCCACGCGCCGATCAGCTCACGGAAGTCGGCGTAGACGAACCGGGACTCCGGCAGGACCTCCCGCAGCCGGACGAGGGAGGTGAACACCCGGACGGCGGTGCCGTCGCGCAGCGCCGCGTCCCACCGGAACTCGCGCTGCACCGGCGTCACTTCGAGCGGGGCGTCCGCCGGGATGGGCACGAGGACGTTCGCGTTCAGCAGGACGCGGAGGAACGCGTCGGAGTCGCCGCCGAGCGCAGCCTCGTAAAGCTCCTGGTCGATGCGGTTGCCGGGCTCGAACTCGGCCTCGGGGGCGCCGACCGGCCGCAGCCGCCGCTCCGGCGCCTGCGGGTCGCCCGGCGGTTCCGTCGCGGCGGGCGGCTCCGGGGCGGGCGAGTCGCTCGCCGGACCCAGGCCGACGATCGCGTGGCCGCCGGTCACGGTGGACGCGTTGGCACCGGGCGCTTCGGGCGCGTTACCGCCCGCCGCGTCCCGCACTGACGGCTCGGGCTCTGCCGGTGCTTCCGTGGCGGGGAGGTGCTGCGGGCCGGTGTCTCCGGGCAGGGCCGTGTTGTACGCGCCGTAGGACGGCCCTGCGGCCGGCGGCTGCGGCCCGTAAGCGGGCGCCTCTTCTCTCCCACCGGGCGGAACCGGCGGCGCCGCCGGTTCACCGGCGCCCGGAACGCCGACCTGCGGTTGCGGGCCCGTGGCGTTGAAGCCGGCCTGCTCCGCCGGTTGCGGCGGCACGACCGTGGGGTGCCCGCCGGAGGTGGTGGACGGTGCCGTCGGCTCGTGGTCCGGTGCGCTGACCTGGGGCTGGGGACCGGTCTGGTGCGGGCCGTCTCCCGGCGCGTTGAAGCCGGGCTGTTCGGTCGGCGATGTGGGGCCGGTGGTCGGGTATCCGCCGGAGGTGGTGGAGGGTGCTGTGGGCTCGGGTGCGCTGACCTGCGGTTGTGGCCCGGTGTGGCGCGGGTCGTCTGCCGGCGCGGGTGCGAGGTCCGGTGCGTTGAAGCTGGGCTGTTCGGTCGGCGGCGTCGGGCCGACGGTCGGGTATCCACCGGAGGTGGCCGAGGGCACCGGGGGCTCGTGGTTCGGCGCGCTGACCTGGGGTTGCGGGCCGGTGTGGCGCGGGTCGTCTCCCGGTGCGGGTGCGGGGTCCGGCGCGTTGAAGCCCGGCGATTCCGTCGGCGGTGTGGGGCCGGTGGTGGGGTATCCGCCGGAGGTGGTGGAGGGCACCGGGGACTCGTGCTTCGGTGCGCTGACCTGCGGTTGCGGGCCCGTGTCGTGGCGCGGGTCGGCTCCCGGGGCGGGCTCTGGAGCGCCGAAGGCGGGCTGCTCCGTCGGCAGGGGCGGGACGGCGGTCGGGTGACCGCCGGTCGTGACCGAAGGTGCCGCCGGGGCCTGGTCCGGCGGCCCGGGGACGGCGGGGTCGGCGGCGGGAAAGGCGGGCTGCTCGGGCTCGGCAGGCGCGCTCGGGGCGGCGTGGCTACCGGACGGCTGGGCCGCCTCGGCGGTCGGGATCGCCGCCGCGCCGGGGTCGGACGGGACGTAGCCGGGCCGCTGCTGCGGGCCGGTGCCGGTGCCCGTGGAAGCCGGTTCGTTCGGCGCGCCGTCGGGCACCGGGGACGTGTCCGTGGACGGGACGGCCGGTGCGACGGGAACGGCGGGGTTCTCCGGCGGAGGAGGAGTCGCGGCCGACGGCGGGGTGGCGGCCTTCTCGGGCGCGGTGCGCGGCGGCCCGCTGAGCGCGCGGACCTGCTCGCCGGGCATCGTGGCGTCGATCGGGGTGCCGGGGTTGAGGACGAGCGTCCACTCGGGGTCGGGCCAGGCGGACACGACGTCCAGCAGGCTCGGCATCACGAAGCGGGACGAGCCGATCGCCTCGTTCATCCACTTGAGGGACGTGAACAGCTGCACGGACGTGCGGCCGTGGACGGTGACGGGCCGCCACGGGAACGCCGGGTCGTCGGGCGCGATGCCCCACGGGGTGTCGGGGTCGGCGGGGACGAGGACCTGCGCGCCGAGGAGCACCTTGAAGAAGGTGTCGGTGTCGCGGCGGCGGGCGGCGTCGAAGAGGCGCTGCTCGATGTCGTTCTGCGGCTCGAACCGGTCGGTCATCCGGGCGGCGGCGCGCTGGTCGGCCCAGGTGGCGAGGCCGGGGAGCTGGGCGGCCATGACGGTGCCGCCGGCGGGGGAGCCGGAGTTGATGGCGAGGAGCCAGCCGTGGTCGGGCCAGTAGCGCAGCGCGACGGTGAACGGCAGCTTGATGTACTCGGTGCCGGTCCCGGCGGCGTGGGCGGCCTCGATGAGGCGCTCGGGGGAGGTGAAGACGGGGACGACGGTGTTGCCGTCGACCTCGCGGGTCCGCCACGGGAAGCCGGGGCGGCCGGGGCGGAGCGTGTAGTCGGTGTCGTCCGGGACGGGCAGCAGGATCTCGGTGTCCGCCATCGTCTGCAGGAACAGGTCGTGGTCGTTGTTCGCGGCGGCGCGCAGCAGCTCGCGTTCGACGTCATTGGCGGGGTGGAACTCGGGCCGGGACGGTTCGCGGGGCGCCTCGCGGGGCAGTTCGCGGTGCTGGCCCTGCAGCTCCTCCCACGGCGACTCGTCCGACGGCGGCGATGACGGGGCCGGTGGCGACGGGGCCGGCGGCGCTGCGGCCTGAGCCGGAGCGGGTGGCGCCGCGGGCTCGGGAGCGGGTTCGGGAGCCGGTTCCGGTGCGGGCTCCGCCACGGGGGCGGGCGGCTCCGGCGCCGGCGGTGCCGCCGGGGCGGGCGTGGATGCGGGTGCGGGTGCCGGGGCGGCGGCGGACGCGAGGTCGGGGCGGCCGACCTGCGGCGGGCGGCCGTCGCCGTCGGCGACCTGCCGGACGAACCAGGCGGGCATCCGCGCCTCGATCGGCAGCGGGACGCCGCCCGGGTGGCCGGGCGCGTCGACGGCCAGCCACCAGCGGGCGTCGGGCCAGGTCTCGGCGAGGTCGCCGAAGCGCAGCGTCATGAAGTGCCGCCAGGACGGGCCGAGGCAGGCGCGCATCGCGGCGGCGGAGGTGTAGGCGAGGACGTGGACGCGGCCGTCCTCCTCGCGGGTCGGCCAGGCGGGCCCCGACCGCCCGGCGAGCACCCCGTCGACGGCGTCGTCCGGGACGGGCACCACGAGCTCGCTGCCCGCGAGGATGCGGAAGTAGCCCTCCTGGTCTCCGGCCCGTACGCTCTCCTCCAGTCGGCGTTCCAAGTCCGACGTGGGTCGCCACGCGTCGGCCACCGCCGCCACCCCCTGTTTCGTCCGTGCTCATCCCCGACCCGCCGGGTCCCGGTGGGAGATCCGGCGGGAAGTAGCGCGACTGCCTACGCTACAGGGGCGAACAGGACCAAAGGCCATAAACGTCTGTGCTCGCCGGTGAGTCCGCAGGTCAGCGCGGTGCCAGTCGCGCCAGCGCGGTGCACAGCCGGTCGATGTGCTCCTCGGTGGTCCCGATCCCGATGCTCGCGCGGACGGCCGCCCCCTCGCCGCCGCAGCCGGCGGAGTCGTCCCCGCCCAGCAGGTGCCGGACGAGCGGATGCGCGCAGAACTTGCCGTCCCGCACGCCGATGCCGTGCTCACCGGACAGCGTAAGCGCCACGTCGCGCGCGTTCCAGCCGGTCACGGTGAAAGACACGATTCCCACGCGCGGCGACCGGTCGCCCCACAGGGTGAGCTCGCGGACGTGGGGGAGCGCGGCGAGCCCGGCGCGCAGCCGGGCGAGGAGCCGCTCCTCGCGGGCGGCGAGCGCGTCCCAGCCGGCGGCGGTGAGGGCCTCGCAGGCCGCGGCGAGCGCGATGACGCCGAGGACGTTCGGGGTGCCGGCCTCGTGCCGCTGCTCCGCCGCCGGCGCCCACCGGACCGTGTCGGCGACGGACGCGCTGGCGCCGCCGCCCTTGAGGTACGGGTCGGCGGCGCGCAGCCAGTCGGCGCGCCCGGCGAGCACGCCCGCGCCGAACGGCGCGTACAGCTTGTGGCCGGAGAACGCGACGTAGTCCAGGCCGAGCGCGGTCATGTCGAGCGGGCGGTGCGGGACGAGCTGCGCGGCGTCCACCGCGATGCGGGCGCCGTGCCGGCGGGCGACCTGCGCCAGCTCGCGGATCGGCCACAGCTCGCCGGTGACGTTGGACGCGGCGGTGACGACGAGCAGCCGCGCGCCGACCGGGGTCGCGGCGAGCGCGCGGTCGGCGGCGCCGATCGCCTCGGCGGGCGTGGCGGGGACGGGAAGCCGCACGGGCCGCTTCCATGGCAGCAGCGACGCGTGGTGCTCGGAGTCGAACACGACGACGCTCGTCCCGGACGGGACGGCGTGCGCGAGCAGGTTCATCGCGTCGGTGGTGTTGCGGGTGAACACGACGGCGGCGCGGCGCCACGCGCCGAGGAACTCGCGGACGGTCTCGCGCGCGCTCTCGTACGCCTCCGTCGTGACCTGCGAGGCGTAGCCGGCGCCGCGGTGCACGCTGCTGTAGTAGGGCAGCGCACGGGTGACGGCCTCGTGCACCGCCTCCAGACAAGGCGCGCTGGCGGCGTAGTCGAGGTTGGCGTAGGGGACGTGGCGGCCGTCGTTCAGCGGGACGGGCGCGTCCGCGCCGACGACGCGCGGGAAGGCGCGAACTTCCCGTGCGGTGCCCGACGTCTCAGCAGGCGTGAGCGGGGCGAGGGACGGTGCGGAGGTGAGCGTGGCGGGCATGCCGGTTCCTTCCGGGGTCAGGGACCCCGGGGACGTGCCTGCGGGATCCGCGCTTGCCGGAACGCGGTGCCGCGTCCGGCCAGGTCCTCACCCGGGGCACCCCATCGCGGACGAAGGGTTGCCGGCCAGCGAGCCGGGGCTTGGCGCTGGCGCTCATGACCTAGTGCGGAAGTATATGCGGAGCCTGTGGAAGATCAAGGGGAGGGTGCGATGCGGTACCGGGTGGTTCGGGCGCTTGCCGGGGGCGTGGTGATGCTCGGCGTGTCCGGCCTGCTGGGCGCGTGCGGGGCGCTGGGGGGCAACTCCGGCCAGGTCTGCACCGACACCAAGAAGGCGTTCCAGCAGTACATCACCCAGGTCAGGAGCGTGCCGGCGGCGGAGCCGGCGCAGTGGGGCCAGGCGACGCAGCGGCTCGCGACCCGCCTCGACGCGCTGGCGAAGGAGGCCGACGACGGGGCGCTGAAGAAGGCGCTGCAGGCCGAGTCGCAGCGGCTGCGCGCGGCGGCCACGACCGTCGGCACCGGGGACGCCTCGCAGCTCAGCGCCGTGATGAACGACACACCGGCCCGTATCGGAAAGGCGTGCGCCTAGCGGCACGGGCAGGACGCGAAGGGAGCCTACGTGGCGCACTACTACGGCCCCGACTACCTTCCTCACATCCAGCCCGACCTGCTGACCGGCCCCGACCG
>NZ_JBEYYT010000265.1:0-13112 GCF_040645715.1 Spirillospora sp. NPDC046719
CGAGCAGCGGGCGTGCGGGACGGCAGGGCCGGTCGGCACGTGGCCGACTCGACGCGTGCCCCAGCGGGGCGGCCTCAGTTCGAGCGGCCCGTCCGCACGGTGAGGCGCCGGATGAGCTGCACGTCGGTTTGCGGTCCCGTGGACGCGGCGAAGCCGAGCTTGACAGTGTCCGGGACCGGCCGGGGCGCGGGGAACCGGAGCACCTGCCGAAAGCCCCGTCCGTCCTGGAAGTCGACGTCGACCGTCGCCATCGGCTCGGGCGGCGGCGACACCCTGACACGGACGGTCCTTTTCAGCGGTTCCAGCAGTTCTTCGCCCTCTTCGGGCGTCGCACCGGAAGGCATCCTCTTCAGCTCGCCGTGGAGCCGGCCGGGAAGAGTCGACGGCCAGGGGCCGTCGGAAGTCGCGTTCCCCGTCGTGGCGGCGAGCAGGCAGTAGCCGGCGCTCCCGTTGCCGGGGCCGCGGGCGCTCACGACATTGGGGCCCGGAGCGGGTCGGCGGAGCACCGTGCCGGCCGGAGAACGCCGCTCGCAGCCGTTTCCGCGCCTTTCTCCGTCGCCGAAGTAATCTCCCAGCACGTCGAGCCCGATACCGAGATATCCGCCGTCGACCCCCGGGACGACCTGGTTCTCGCTGTTGTCGTCCGGCAGTTTCTGGGCGTAGCCGAGGCTTCCGCCGAAGGCGCCCGGTGTGGCGAGCCGCGCGGCGCCGTCGGTGAGGAAGAACGAGATCCCGTCCGCGGGCGCCCGCGTGGTGTTCCCGTACTGCCACTGCTCGAAGGTCACCTCCAGCCCTTCCCCGGCCGGGATCGGCGAGTCGAACAGCGCCGCGCCGGTCTGCTCGACATGGGCATCGGTGAGCTGCAGATACCCGTGCGGATCCGCGTCACCCGGGGGCACGGGACCGACCGGATCCCGGCGGCACCCTCCCAGAGGATGGTTCGTGGCCTCCGCCGGGGCCTGTCCGCGCGGCGCGCCCGTCAGGCATGCCGCCCCGTATCCGATGAAACGCGGGTCGGCGCGCTCGCCGGTGAACGATTCGCCCACCAGTAGCGCTCCCGGCTCCCTGTGCACCGCCGAGCGATGCCCGTCGGACGCGGCTGCCGTCGCGGTCATGGCGACCGCGATCGACGCGACGACGCGAAGCGCCCCATTTCTCATATCGCCGACTCCCCTGTGCGAGTTTCGCACCGCCGCCTGCCACAGTCATGTGACCACGAATTCGCCCGGGAAGCCGCTCATTACCTCAGTCATGGAGATAGGCGCGACCGATCATGACGAAAACGCGTGTCGTGCCATGAGAAGGTCACCCGTTCGCCCTTACAGGTTGGAGGCGACGAGGCCCGCCAGGCAGACGCCGCCCAGCAGCGCCGCCGAGCCCGCCGTCAGGTAGCGCAGGGGCCGCCCCGGCCGGCGGCCGGCGAGCACGTAGGCCAGCCCCAGGGGCATGGGGATCAGGAAGAGCAGGCCCAGTGCGGGCAGGATCAGCGCGGACAGGCGGCCCTTGAGGTCCGCGGGCCGCGCCCGCTCGCCATCGGGCTGGAGGCGGGCCCGGAAGCTCTCGCCCTCGTCCGACTCGGGAGGCAGCCCGACGGTGCGGGCGGCCGTCCCGCGGTCGTCGGGGACGAAGCGTCCGCGGCACTCGGTGCGCTCGTCCTCGCCCGAGCCGTAGTCGACGCACCGCTCCACCGTCGCCGTGCCGGGCGTGCCGGTGAGACCGAACGCAAGCCGCGCGTCCGAGAGGCCGTAGAGCAGGGGCAGGAGGGCTACGGCGAGCCAGACCACGATCGTGACGAGGGCGCCGGCAGGGCTCATTCTCCGCTGTGACATGCGTGTCCTTCGTGCGAGGGGAGCCCCGGCACCCGCTATGACGCGCACGGAAGGGGTCCCGTTCGCACGAGAGCATCGCCGCATCCGGTCACCGGCCCGCCCAAGCGGCGCCACGGTCGGCTCGCGTCCCTTGCCGGAACCCTCAAGACAGCAAAAAGCTGCGCAATGCGCAGCTCGTGACGGGACGGACGCCGACTAGGAGGTCACGTGGTGCTCTCGGCCGCTCGCGGGGTCGGCGAGCCGCCGGAGTCGTGCCGGGCGAAGGATGCCGGCCGGCGCATGCCGAGAACGGCGCAGGCGGACGCCCGCGCCGTCCCATGGTGTCAGGCTTCGGCCCGCTTCGGCAGCTTCCAGCCGGGGCGGGGGAAGTGGCACGTGTACCCGTTCGGGTACTTCTGCAGGTAGTCCTGGTGCTCCGGCTCGGCCTCCCAGAAGTCGCCGGCGGCGGTCACCTCGGTGACGACCTTGCCCGGCCACAGGCCGGACGCGTCAACGTCGGCGATGGTGTCCTCGGCGACCTTCCGCTGCTCGTCCGACGTGTAGAAGATCGCGGACCGGTAGCTCGTGCCAATGTCGTTGCCCTGCCGGTTCAGGGTCGTGGGGTCGTGGATCTGGAAGAAGAATTCGAGCAGCGCCCGGAAGTCGGTCCGGTCGGGGTCGTAGACGACCTCGATCGTCTCGGCGTGGGACCCGTGGTTGCGGTAGGTGGCGTTGGGCACGTCGCCGCCGCTGTAGCCCACCCGCGTGGAGACCACTCCGGGCTGCCGGCGGAACAGCTCTTCCATCCCCCAGAAGCAGCCGCCCGCGAGCAGGGCCCTCTCGGTTGCCATGTTCTCTCCCTCGTGTCCTCTGTCGATGATTACAGCAGGCGGCGCGTGGACGTTATTCCGGTGGGGCCCCTGGTGGCCGGCGGGCCCGCAGCCGCGCAGGACGGGGCGCTGACCAGCACCGAACGCTTCACGCCGCCGGCCGGCAATAGCCGGATGTAAGGCGATCCACAACGAGGAGGATCATGACATCCGGTCCGGAAGACGCGGAGCTGATCGCCCGATCGCTCGACGGCGACGAGGACGCCTTCGTCGCGGTGGTCCAGCGCCATGAGGCGGCGGTCGGGGCCTATCTCGCGCGGCGGGTCGGCCGCGACGCGGCCGAGGACCTGCTCGGCGAGGTGTGGGTGGCGGCGCTCCGGTCCCGCGCGTCCTACGACCGCTCTTTCCCCGACGCCGGGCCGTGGCTGTTCGGCGTGGCGCACAACACGCTGCGGCGGCACTGGCGGTCCCGGCCTGTGGAGCGGCCGGTGGCGGACGCGGCCGGGCTGGAGCCCGGATGGGACCCGTGGGCGGCCGTGGACGACCGCGTCGACGGCGAGTCGGTGCTGCGGCGCGCGCTGGCGCTGCTCGGGCCGCAGCAGCGGGAGATCCTGACCCTGGTCGTCTGGGAGGACCTGACCGTCGCCGACGCGGGGCGGGCGATCGGCATACCGCCCGGGACGGCCCGCCGCCACCTGCACGAGGCGCGCATGGCGCTCCGGGATGCGCCGGGGATGGCCGCGCTGCTGACCGAGCGCGACACGATCAAGGAGACCAGCTGATGATCGACGAGATGGACCTGCTGAAGGGGCTGGGGAACGCGGAGCCGCCGCGTCCGCGCGCCTATGAGGAGGCCAGGACCGTGCTGCGGGCGGCGATGGCCGTCGAGGGGACGCCGGAGGCCGCGCCCGCACCGCGGTCTCGGTGGAGCAGGCGCCGCGCGGTGGGTCTCGGCGCCGCCGCCCTGGTCGCGGCGGCCGCGGCGGGAGTGCTGGTCGTCACGTCCACGTCGGCGCCCGGCAAGCCTCCCGTAAAGGCGGTGGCGGCGAACCCGGTCCTGGCCGAGCTGGCCGCGGACATCTCGCCCTTGCGGGCCAAGGCGCCGGGCAACGCGACGCTGGAGATCCGCAACCAGTCCCCTACCAGCGCGGAGCTGGGCCGGAACGGCATCGGCCTCTACACCGACGACGGCACCTACTACTGGGGGAACGACAAGAGGGCGCTGCGGCGGGCCGTCGTCAGGAAGGACGGCGGCGACGACCTGTTCAAGCGCGACATAGCGGCGGCCCTCTATGCCGTGAAGGGGGACGTCGGCGAGGCGCGCGCGCGGATGGCCGTTGCCAACATCGCCCCCGGGACGAACCCCGACCCCGATCGGGCCAGGATCGAGAAGCTCAAGGCCATCGCCAAGGCGCGCGGCGAGAAGTACGTGCCGCCGAAGCCGCCGACGGCCGCGCAGCAGAAGGAGATCACCGACAACCACATCTGGACGAACGCCGTCGACGCGCTCATCGCGGCGCCGGAGAACACGCAGGTCCGTGCGGGGGTGCTCCGCATCATGGCGTCGATGCCGAAGGTCAGGGTCACGAAGACCACCACCGCCGGACACCCCACGCTCACGCTGGCGAACGGCTGGCCCACCGCGGGCGGGTCGGCGGAGGAGCTGGTGATCGACGCCGGGACGGGCCGTCCCATCGCCATGACCAGCAGCGGCTCGGGCGTCCGGCCGAGCACGATCTACTACCACACCTCCCGGGTCACGCTCGCCGACATCGAGGCCGGCAGGTTCTGACCCGCTCCCGGGTAACCGTGCGGCCCCCCCCCCGCGGCGGGGCCCGCCATGTCTCTGCGGCGACGGCTTCGGGGGTTCGGTGCTCAAGGTTCATGCAGGTGCGCCGAGCAGCGTCGCGGCGGCCGTGCGTGCGTGGCGGGCGGGGGCGGGGTCGCCGGTGATGCCGGCGGTCACGATGGCCCCTTCGGCGAGCAGGAAGACCGGTTCGACGGCCGGCGATCCGGCGGCGCGGACCCACGCGGCGATCTGGTCATGGAAGGCCCGCTTGTGCGTCCGGACCTCGGCGAGCACCGCCGGGGACGAGGGGCCGAGCTCGCCGTGGGCGTTGATCCAGGCGCAGCCGCGGAAGCCCGGCTCGGCGAACCACTCGGCGAGCCAGTCGAAGACCGCGAGGACGCGCTCGCGTGGATCGGGGACCCGTTCCACGTGGGCGGCCAGGCTTCCCCTCCACCGCTCGTCGCGCCGCCTGAGCATCGCGACGACGAGGTCCTCCTTGGCGGCGAAGATCCGGTAGATCCGCTTGAGCGGCAGGCCGGAGGCGGCGCGGACGTCGTCCATCCCGACCGCCTGGATCCCCCGCTCGTAGAAGAGCCTCTCCGCCGCGTCGAGCAGGGCTTCACGGTCCGACCGCGTCTGCTCGGCGGTGATCGGGGCGGGCACCCACGCCTCCTTGACATTGAGAACGATGGTTCTCTAGCGTAGCGCCCATCGATGGAGAACGCTCGTTCTCAACCAAGGGGGCAGCCATGCCGGAAGATCGTCCGCCCTACCCGCCGTTCACGCGGGAGACGGCCCTGCAGAAGGTCCAGGCGGCTGAAGACGCGTGGAACACCCGCGATCCCGAACGCGTCGCGTCGGCCTACACGCCGGACTCGGTGTGGCGGAACCGGGACGCCTTCATCACCGGCCGCGACGAGATCGTCGCGTTCCTGACCCGCAAATGGGAACGCGAACTGGACTACGCGCTGCGCAAGAGCCTCTGGGGATTCCGCGAGAACCGGATGGCCGTCCGGTTCCAGTACGAGTGGCACGACGCGGAAGGCCGGTGGTGGCGCAGCTACGGCAACGAACTCTGGGAGTTCGACGACCACGGCCTCATGCGGCGCCGCGAGGCGAGCATCAACGACATCGCCATCAACGAAGCCGACAGGCGCATCCACGGCCCCCGCCCCGAGAGCGAATACGGAATCGACATCCCGCTCCAGTAGCGCATCAGCGTTAATGACGGATGGCGCAAACGTATGGATAATCGGTGACGCGCCGTCCATGACGGCTGCCCTGTGCACTGGCACGGGTCGGCGCGAACGGGTATTCATCGTTGACATCTTCGTGCTGAGGGCCGGTCCAGATGCAGTATGAGCAACCGACGCGAAGCGACACACCGCCGGCCGGAGATCGCCCCTTGTGGACGCTGATCGGCCCGGGACTGGCCACGATCGTCGGCCTGTTCCTGGTCACCGCGGCGTATGGGACGCATCGCTTCAGCGCTCCCGGCATGGGAACCCGATTGGTTTCCCCGATGGCTCCGGCCCTGGCCTTGAGCCAGGGGGATTTCTCTTCGGCGGTCATCGTCACCTACCTGGTCGCGGCCGTCCTGGCCCTTCCGGTGGGAGCTCTGCTCGGAGGCCGCTATCCGACGGCGGTGACCGCCCCCGCGATCGGCATCATGATCCTCGGCGCGCTGCTGGTCGCCTTCGCCAACGCCACCGGCATGCTGGCCGCGGGGCGTTCGCTGGGCGGGGTCGGCGCGGGCGCGACGGTAGGAGCGACCGCCATGCTGGTGGGACGCCTCCGCGACCGGCGGTGGCCGGTCGCCGCGGTGATGGCGGCCGCCGGGTTCCTCGCGCTGCTCAGCGGCCCGTTCGTCGATCAGGCGATGGCGGACGCGCTCAGCTGGCGCTGGACGTTCCTGGCCGCGGAACCGCTCCTGCTCGCCGCGCTGGCGGCCAGCACCGTCGCCGGAATCGTGCTGCTCGTGACTCGCCGGCCCGTCCGTCCGGCCCCCTATGGGACGCCTTACATGCCGCCGCCCTACCCGCCGCCTGGGCCCCGCCCTTGAGCGGTGGAGATCGGGCGCCGACCCTTCTTTCCCCGCACCGCGCCTCCGCGTCGGCGCCGTGCGGCCCCCGCCGGTGGAGGCGGGGGCCGTCCTTCGGCGGTCGAGGCTATGACCAGGGCAGCTGGAGGTTGACGGTGACGTCCCCGTCGATGGTGAAGGTGCACGGAACGGTGGCGGCGGATCCCGGGCAACGGCCGGTGGTCCAGTCGCCGGCCGGGTTCTCGTGGGGCTCCGGGGTGTGGACGTAGGTGACCTCGTCGCCGTCGTGCACCGGGAAGGTGCAGGTGGCCGGCGCGTCGCAGGTGCCCGCCGGGGTCCCGGCGACGGTGATGTCGAGGTAGCGGGTCGCGTCCCCGCCGCCCCCGGCGTCGAGGTTGATGGTCAGGGTGCGCGGCGCGGGCGGACCGTCCCCGCCGTCCGGTCCTTGGCCGCCGTTCGGATCCTGACCGTTGTGGGGGTCCTGCTCGTTGTTGGGATTCTGGTCGTCGTTCGGGTTCTGGCCATTGTTCGGGTCCTGGCCGTCGTTGCCGTTCGAGTCCTTGGGCGGTCGGTCGTCGCCCTTCTGCCCGTCTCCCGTCCGTGGCCGCCGGCTCGGCTCGGCCTTGGTGGTCTCGTGCTTCGGGGTGGACGTTCTTCCCTCCTGCGGACGCCCGCTCTGGGGAAGAGGCCGCTCGTGCTCGGTGGCGGGCGAGGCGCCGGGCAGGGCGGGCAGGCGCGGCAACGCCTCCCGGACGGCGGGCGACCAGCGGCCCAGCGCGAGGCCCGCACCGACCAGTACCAGCAGGACGAACAGGGTGGTCAGCCCGCGGTCCTTGCGGCGAGGACGCGGCGCCCTCGGCCTGGGGACGGGGCGGCGGGACGGACGGGCCCGGGAAGACCGGCGCCGTGTGCGCGGCGGTGGCTGCCGGTGAGTGCTCGCGGCCGATGCGAACGTCCGGGCCGAGACCAGCCGGATCCGTGCGTCCAGCCGTTCGGCGGCTCGCGGCGAAAGCATGAACGGCAGCGCGCGGAGGGCGGCGAAGATGCGCCTGTCTTCCTGGTCCTTGCAGCGCGAACAGGTATGGAGATGCTTGGCGATCTCCTCCAGGGAGGTCGCGGGCAGCCCTCCGTCCTCGGTCCGCCCGTCCTCCGCCGCGTCGAGCAGCTCGCGCAGCGCGTCGCAGGCGGTGCCGGGGTCGAGTTCGCCGCGCAGCCTCACCCGAAGCGCGGCGATCACGTGGCGGAGTCCCCTGCTGCGGGCCTTGTAGACGGAGGCCGCGGTCCCGCCGGCCTTGGCGGGCACTCCGGCGAGCTCGCGCAGCACCAGGTCCCGGACGATCTCCCGGGTCCGCGGCGTCAGCTGATCGACGGCCTCGTCGATCAGGGCCAGGGCACGGCCGTTCCATACCCGCCGGAACAGGTCGTCGAAGCCCGACGGATCGGCGGTATCGACGTCGTCCAGCGCGACGGGGGCCTGCCGCGCCGACGTGGTGTAGCGCATGCACGTGTTGATGGCCGTGGTCCGCGCGTACTTGCCGAAGTCGTCGATCGACTGCCGCTTGTCGCGTTTCTGCCGCAGGGCGTCCAGCAGCGCCAGCGCGATGTCCTGCATCGCGTCCTCGACGACACCGGGATGCCGCCGCAACCGGGTCCAGCAGATCCGCTCCAGGTCGGGACGGTGCCCCTGGAGCAGCTCGATGACGGCTTCGGGCGCGGTGATGCCCCCCGCGTCCCGGCCCTCGAGGATGACCGACAGGAGCAGCGACTCGCGCTCCCGGTCGAGCCTCCCGTCCCCGGAATTCCGCACGCTCATGAAACCCGCCCCCGCTCCGGCTCGTCGCACCGCCGCCCCGCGGAGGCCGGCCCCGCGGCACCCGGCCGCCGGACGAGGCCCGGTCGCGACGACCGCCTGACCAATCGCAAGAAGAGGTCGTGTCCCAGCTCCACCAGGAGACCGGACACGACCGACAGAACAAGCGCCTCGGTGAAACCAGCGCTCATCGTGGCTTCCTCTCGGTTCCCGGCGCCGTTGTGGCGCCCACTCGACCAAGGAGGAGCGCCGCGCCACGTCGGATCTGACAATTCGCAGGTCACGGGCACTTTCAAGCGGGGAGGCCCGCCGCTCGGATCACCCCGCCCCAGGCTCGCGCCGTGCCGGTCGGCCACACTTGAACGTTACGGACCCGCCCGTCCCGCGCCCGCCCGTCGAGACAACGTGACCGGGAACGGACACGAGTGAGATCCGAATCCCGGACGTCAGCCGGTCGTTCAATCCGGATCAGCCCGATGGGTGCGGACCGGTCGCCCTCAATAGCGGGTCATTGAGGAGACAGGCCGCCGCCCACGCGGTTACGCCTCTGCGCCAGTGGGGCGGCGTTCTCGACGAGCGGCCGGCCGCACCGCGGCTAGTGAGTCGTCTCCTCAGCGTGGGTGCCGAACCGTTGGCCGCTGCGTTCGGCTCGGGTTCGCGCCCAGCGTCCGGTCGAGGCGAAGCCGAGCAGCACGGTCGTGACGCCGCAGCCGACCAGAACGGCCGAGGCGGTGCGGCTCGACGCGAGGAACCCGGCGGACCCGACCGCGACGATCGAGCCGCACACCGCCACGCCGATCGCGGCGCCGGTCTGGCGGCAGGTCGAGGCGATCGCTCCGGCGACCCCGGCCTGGTCGCGCGGCATCCCGGACAGGGCGGTGTTGGTGATCGGGGTGCCGACCAGGCCGAAGCCGGCGCCGAAGAGCAGATAGGCGAGGACGAGGTACCAGGCCCCCGTCTCGCGCCCGGCGCCGAGAAGCAGGCCCGCTCCCGCCGTCAGCAGCAGCCCGGCCAGCACGAGCGCCGGCCGGGGACCCCGGGCGGCCACGATGCGGCCCGAGATCATCGCGCATGCCGCCAGCGCGGCGGCCATCGGGATGGTGAGCAGGCCAGCGTGCAGCGCGCTGTAGCCGCGGACGTCCTGCAGGTAGAGGGTGTTGAGGAACAGGAAGCCGCCCAGGGTCATGAAGGCGACCAGCGCGATGATCGCCGCGCCCGAGAACGCCGGGCTGCGGAAGAGCCGGACGTCCACCAGCGGCCCGGCGCGCCGGGACTCGGTCACGACCAGCGCGAACACCGAGACGGCGGCCAGCACGAACAGTCCGATGATGAACGGCGAACTCCAGCCGTGCCGGGGTCCCTCGATGACGGCGGCCGTGACCGGGCCGAGGAAGGTGACGACGAGCAACTGGCCGAGGGGGTCGAACCGCTTGCCGCGCGCCGCCTTGGACTCGGGGACGAACCGCTGGGTCAGGTAGATGGCCAGGGCGCCGATCGGCACGTTGACCCAGAAGATGGACCGCCATCCGAGACCGCTGACCAGCAGGCCCCCGAGCACGGGCCCGCTCGCCCCGCCCAGACCGGCCACCGCTCCCCAGGCGCCCACGGCGCGGGCGCGCTCCTTCGGGTCGGTGAAGGTGGTGGCGATGATCGACATCGCGACCGGGTTCAGCATCGAGCCGCCCACCGCCTGGAGCGCGCGGAAGGCGACCAGGGACCCGAGCGAGGGCGCGAGGCCGCACAGCAGTGAACCGAGCGAGAAGCACCCCAGCCCGACCTGGAACACCCGGCGCCGGCCGAACCGGTCGGCCAGCGAACCCGAGAACATCAGAAGGCACGCGATGACCAGCGTGTAGGCGTCGACCACCCATTGCAGGCCGCTGACCGGAGCGTGCAGCGCCTTCTGGATCGAAGGCAGCGCCACATTGGCGATCGTCGTGTCCAGCCCTGCCACGACCACGCTCAAGCAGCAGGTCAACAGCACAACGGTCCGCCCGCGCGACGACAGCGCAGGTGGAGAGTCGAGGGAAAGGCCCGTGACCATTGCCGTCTAGATCTGTTTCTCTGCAGCAATTGCCTTTGGCTGATGCGGCAACGCAGGGCCGCACGTACGCGGCCATATGCCTGTGCCGTCCCCGAACTCACCGAAAGCCGCTGATCGGCTGCGCACCGGCACGTCGCGTCCCATGCGGCGAGTGTAGGGAAGCCCAGCGACATTTCGACGACGGCAGCGGCTTCCCACTTCGAGGGGAGGTGGTGAGATGGGTGGGGCGGAGTTCGGCACCGAGCGCATCAACGGCGAGCGCGCCACCGAAGCCGCCGACCGGACAGTGCCGCGGGCGGCAGGACGCGGGCCCTTCTCAGCGAACTCGCCGCCTCGCCGACCGCCTAGGACGGGCGGGTGTTCGCCGGATCAGGAGCGCAGGTAGGTGAGGACGGCCAGGACGCGGCGGTGCACGTCGGCGTCGGGCGGGAGGTCGAGCTTGGCCAGGAGGCTGTTGATGTGCTTGCCGACGGCGGCGGGCGACACCGTGAGCGACTGGGCGATGGCCGCGTTGGAGTGGCCCTGGGCCATGAGGGCCAGCACCTCGCGTTCGCGCGGGGTGAGGCGCCGCAGCGGGTCGCGGCGGCGGCCCAGCAGGTGGCGGACCACCTCCGGGTCGATGACGGTGCCGCCGTCGGCGACCTGCCGCACGGCACCGGCGAAGTCGGTGACGTCGATGACGCGGTCCTTCAGCAGGTAGCCGACCGCGTGGGCGTCGGTGGAGTCGAGCAGTTCACCGGCCGATGCCGCCTCGATGTACTGGCTGAGGACCAGCACGGGCAGATCCGGGTCGCGCTCGCGCAGGGCGATCGCGGCGCGCAGGCCGTCGTCGGTCTGGGTCGGCGGCATGCGCACGTCGGTGACGACGATGTCGGGCTCGTGCGCCTCGACCGCGGCGGTGAGCGCGGGCGCGTCCGCGACCGCCTCGACGACCTGGTGCCCGAACCGGGTGAGCACGGCGACCAGGCCGTCACGCATCAGGGCGCCGTCCTCGGCGAGGACGACGCGGAGGTGGCGGTCTCGCAGCATGGCAGCTCCACGGTCAGCAGGGTCGGGCCCCCGGGCGGGCTGGACAGGGTGAGGGTGCCGCCGACGACCGCGAGGCGGTCCGACAGGCCGGTGAGCCCGGTGCCGGCGGCCGGGTCGGCGCCGCCGACGCCGTCATCGCCGATCTCCAGGAGCAGCGTGTCGCCGCGCCGGCCTCCGGTGATCCAGGCGCGGCCCGCCTCGCTGTGCCGGACGATGTTGGCCAGCGCCTCGCAGACGACGAAGTACCCGGTGGCCTCCACCGGTGCGGGCAGCCGGCCGGCGAGGTCCAGGTCGAGGTCCACCGGTACCGGCGAGCGGTCCGCGGCGTCCTGCACCGCGGCGGCCAGCCCGTGCTGGGTGAGGACCTGCGGATGGATGCCGTGGATCAGCTCGCGCAGCTCGGTGAGCGCCAGCCGGGCCTGGCCGTGGGCGTGCGCGACGTGGTCGGCGGCGGGTCCGGGCGACAGGTCGAGCAGCGCCAGCCCGAGGCTGGTGGCGACCGCGACCAGCCGCTGCTGCGCACCGTCGTGCAGGTCGCGCTCGATGCGGCGGCGCTCGGCCTCGAAGGCGTTGACGAGCCGGGCGCGGGACCCGGCCACCTCCGCCAGCAGCCGCGCGGCCTCGTCCGGACGCGGCGCGAGCATGCGCCGGGTCAGCGCCGCCCGCGCGGCCGCCGCCCCGGTGAGCAGGTAGGCGCCGGCCGCCAGCAGCACGACGCCCGCGGGCAGTGCCGCCAGCGCCTGGACGGGGGTGTGGATCGCCACGCCCGGCCACAGCCCGCGGCGGCCGCCCGACAGCACGGGCATCCACGCGGTGAGCAGCGCGACGGGCAGCGCGACTCCGACGGCGGCCACGGCCAGGTCGAGCGGCCACAGCACGGTGGCCAGCAGGGCGGCGAAGCCCAGTTCCCGCCAGGTCGCGGCCTCCCGCACCCGGGTGGCCAGCCAGCCGCCCACGCCCGGACGGTCCGGGGGGCGGTGCGGGTCGGCGATCGGCCCGGAGTCCACCAAGCGCAGCCGCCACCGCTCGAACGCGGCGACGGGCACGCCCGCGAACGCCAGCGCCGCCAGCATCGGCAGCCCGACGGCGACCGAGGCCAGCGTCCCGCCGACGAGGAGCACGGCCACGACCACCGTCAGCACGAGCGCACCGGGCACCGAGCTGGTCACCAGGTACGCCAGGCTCCGCCACGGCCGGGCCGACGCCAGGAGACCCCGCCGCCGCAGTGCCGTGATCGCCTCCATCGCGCCAGAATAGAGGCGGTTTTCGGGAGCCGCCCATCCGGCTGGGGTGAGGGCCGGGGGTAAGGACAGGCATACCCCGAACACGGTGGCACGGCTGATCGACCCGGGCACCGCCGCACCGGTTGCCTGGAGGCATGGACATCGTTCGGCTCACCGCGGTGAGCAAGACCTACGGGACGGGCCCCGGCGCCGTCACCGCCCTGGACGGGGTCACGCTGGGCCTGGCGGAAGGGTCGTTCACCGCCGTCATGGGCGCGTCGGGGTCGGGCAAGTCGACGCTGCTGCAATGCGCCGCCGGGCTGGAGCGGCCGACGGCGGGCGCGGTCTCGCTGGACGGCAGGGACCTGTCGCGGCTGCGCGAGTCGGCGCTGACCAGGCTGCGGCGCGAGACGATCGGGTTCGTCTTCCAGTCGTACAACCTGCTGCCCGCGCTGACCGCCGAGCAGAACGTCGGGCTGCCGCTGCGGCTCGCCGGGCACCGCCCCGACCGGCGCGCCGTGCGGGCCGCGCTGGAGGC
>NZ_JBEYYT010000266.1:0-13106 GCF_040645715.1 Spirillospora sp. NPDC046719
GATGTAGATCTGATCGCCCGATTGCATCGGGATGTAGGGGCCGACCGCGTCCTTCCAGGACCGCGGGAGCAGGTCGAGCAGCAGCGGCGGGACGAGCCCGGCGGGACGCCCGCGGACGCGGACGCGGGCAAGGACGCGAGGGACGAGGCGGCGGACGCCACCGGAGGCGCGGCATGAGGATCCGGATGACGGTCGTGGCCGCGGTCGCGACGCTGGCCTGCTCGATCGGGCTCTACCCGCTGTTCGCCAGCGGCAAATGGTTCTGGACGGGCGCCGCAGCGGTGCTGGCGGCGGCCTGCGGCGGGCTCGTCTCGCGCCGGCTGCGGCTGCCGGCGGTGCTGGACCCGCTGTTCGGGCTGGCGGCGCTGCTGCTGTACCTGACCGCGGCGTACGCGGCGGGCGAGGCGTGGCTCGGGTTCGTCCCGTCGCCCGGCTCGCTGGGGCACCTGGCCGACCTGGCCGGGGACGGCTGGAACGCCGCGAACCGGTACGCGGCGCCGGTGCCGCTGGTGTCCGGGATCGGGCTGCTGGTCGCCGCCGGGATCGGCGTCGTCGCCGTGCTGGTCGACCTGCTGGCGGTGCGGCTGCGCCGGGCGGCGCCGGCCGGGCTGCCGCTGCTGGCGATGTACAGCGTGCCCGCGGCGGTCCGCCAGGACGGCGTCGGGTGGCTGGCGTTCGGCGTCGGCGCGCTCGGCTTCCTCGGCCTGCTCATGGCGGACGCCCGCGAGCAGGTCGGCGGGTGGGGCCGGGCGGTCACCGTCCACCGGCACGGCGGGGAGCTCCCGCTGGCCGGGGCGGAGCCGCCGAGCGGCCAGCGCGTCCGGGCCGACGGCGGCCGGCGGGCGGCGAGCGGCCGGCGGATCGCGGTCGGCTCGGTGGCGATCGCGGTGCTGCTGCCGATGGCGATCCCGGGCATCCACCCGCGCGGCGTGTTCGGCATGGGCGGCGGCGGACGCGGCCAGGGCGGCACCCAGACGGTCACGACGCCGGACCCGCTCGTCAGCCTGAAGCGGGAGCTGACCCGGCTGGACGACTCGGTCGTCCTCACCTACCGGACCGACGACCCGGACGGCCCCGACTACCTGCGCCTGTACGCCCTCGACCGGTTCGACGGCGACCGGTGGACCTACAGCCGGCTGAGCAGCAGCGCCGCGGACCGGCTGTCGGGCCGGACGCTGCCGCCGCCGCCCGGGCTGAGCATCGCCCCGGTGCACGAGGTGACGACCCAGGTGAGGGTGAGCGCCGACGTCCGCGACATGACCTTCCTGCCGGTGCCGTACGCGCCGACCCGGGTGTCGATCAAGGGCGACTGGCGGGTGCACCGGCAGTCGCTGATGATCTACTCGCTGAGCGACGCGGCCGGCGGCCGCGCCTACACCGTCAAGAGCCTGCGCGCCGACCCGGACGCGGCGGACCTGTCCGCCGCCGTCGGGTACCCGGCGGACGTCGTGTCCCACTACACCGCCGTCCCGAAGAACATCCCGCAGCAGGTCAGGACGCTCGCGCAGAACGTGACGGCGGGCGCGGCGACCGCGCGGGCGCAGGCGGTGAAGCTGCAGCGCTGGTTCACCCTGACCGGCGGGTTCACCTACGACCTGTCGACGCCGGCGCCGCAGCACGGCAACGACCTCGTCGACTTCCTGCTGCGCAGCAAGCGCGGGTACTGCGAGCAGTTCGCCGCGTCGATGGCGCTGATGGCGCGGATCCTCGGCATCCCGTCGCGCGTCGCGATGGGCTACACGTCCGGCACGGAGACGCAGCCGGGGACGTGGGTGGTGCGGTCGCGGGACGCGCACGCGTGGCCCGAACTGTACTTCGAGGGGTCGGGCTGGGTGCGGTTCGAGCCGACGCCGGCGGGCCCGGCCGGGCAGGGCACGGCGGTCACGCCGGCCTACAGCCAGCCGGCGGGCGGCGGCGGGCGGCAGGGCGACGACGCGCTGCCGACCCCGTCGGCGACCTCGGGGCCGGACCGGTCGTCCGCCTCGCCGTCGGCCGCGCCGCACCGCAACGACACCGGTCCGCAGGGCGGGCTCACGCGGCAGGACTCCGGGGACGGCGGGATGTCGGCCGCGCCGTGGATCGCGGGCGGGGTGCTCGTGCTGCTGCTCCTCGCGGTCCCGATGGCGCTGCGGGCGCTGACCCGGCGGCGCCGCTGGGCGGCGCTGTCGGCGCGGCCGCGGGGAGACGGTGAGGACCTCCGGCCGGACGGCCGCGGCGGCGCGTCCGGCGGCGTCCCTGACGGAGGCGACGCCGCGCACGCGGCGTGGTGGGAGATGCGCGCCGACGCGCTCGACCACGGGTTGGAGTGGCGGCCGAGCGACTCGCCGCGCGCGGCGGCGCGGCGGCTCGGCGAGCTGCTGGAACTGGACGAGGTCCCGGCGGAGGCGCTCGGCCGGATCGCCCGCGCCGAGGAGCTGGCCCGCTACGCGCGGACCCGGGCCGCCGAGCCGCCCGAAAGGCTGCGCGCCGACGTGCGGACCGTGCGCGCGGCGTTCGCCGCGTCCGTGGGGCGCCGGGCCCGCTGGCGCGCCCGGGTCTTCCCGCCGTCGGCGATGGCGCAGACGCGGGCCGCGGTGCGCAGCACCGGCAACCGCGTCGCCGACCTGGCGGACCGGCTCAACGAGCTCCCGAACCGCATGCGGCGCCGCTAGGGCCTCGCAGGCCCGCGGCGCCGCTCAGACGTGGCCCGGCCGGTTCAGGCGAGTCCGGCCGGTGCGGACGTGTTGGCAGGGCGGACGTGGTCCGGCCGGCTCACTCGCCTTCGGTGCGGCGGCGCCAGCGTTCCTCCATGCGCTCCATGAAGCCGGCCTTCGCGGGGCGGGCCTGGCGGCCGCGCCGCGCCGGCTCGTTCCCGATGCCCGCCATCCGCTTCCAGCTCGTGAGGGCCCAGACGCAGCAGACCACCATGAGCAGGAAGCCCGCCACGCTGACCGCGATGGTCGCGGTCCCGGCGTTGATGACGAGCCCGGCCATCAGCGCGCAGACACCGACGACGAACCCGAGCGCGGCCTTGATGATGCGGCGCTTGTAGTGCACCTGAGGGTTGGTCGACCGGACGGCGTGCGCGAACTTCGGATCCTCGGCGTACAGCGCCTGCTCGATCTGCTCGAGCATGCGCTGTTCGTGCTCAGACAGCGGCACGGCGCCTCCCAACGACAGCCCCGCGGCGGGGTATCCGATGCGGGACGGGAACGTCAACGGTGATATGCCCAGAATACGAGCACTCACCGGCGTACGAAAGCGAACGGCGGGTCCAGGGCCCCATACCGGTCAGCTCACCGCCTTCTCTCATCGTCTCCCGTCCCTGCCGTCGCGTGCGTCACCGTCGTGCGCGCGCTCGACCAGGGCGGCGGGCCGGACGGCACCATGGCCGAACCGGTTCGCCACCTGGTCCATCGCGCGTTCGGCCTCGCGCCAGCCGCGTTCCGGCTCGTCGAAGGCGAGCTGACGGGGGGCCTCGCCGGCGGGGCACAGGTTCTCCACCCGCACCCCCACCAGACGGAGTCGTACCCGTTCCAGCCCGGCCCCCTCATAGAGCTCGCAGGCTGTGACATAGATCACACGGGCGAGGTCGGTGGGCTCGCGGAGCGTCCGCGCCCGGGTGATCGTCTTGAAGTTCGCCATCCGGAGTTTGACGCTCACCGTGCGTCCCGCGTTCCCCGACGCGCGCAGCCGCGCGCCGACCTTCTCGGCCAGCCGCAGCAGCTCCCGGCGGATCACCTCCGGGTCGTCGACGTCGGTGTCGAACGTCTCCTCCGCGCCGATGCTCTTGTCGGGCGTGTGCGGGACGACCTCGCGCGGGTCGCGGCCCCACGCCAGCTCGTGCAGGTGCGCGCCCATGGCGTTGCCCAGCTCGCGCTGGAGCGTCGTCACGGGGACCCGGGCGAGCTGCCCGACCGTGCGGAGCCCGAGCCGGGTCAGCGTCTGCTCCGTCCGTTCCCCGACGCCCCACAGGGCCGCGACGGGCAGCGGGTGCAGGAAGTCCTCGACGCCGTCGGCGGGGACGACGAGCAGGCCGTCCGGCTTGCAGCGGGTCGAGGCGAGCTTGGCGACGAACTTCGTGCTCGCGACGCCGACCGAGCAGGTGATGCCCTGCTGCGCCCGGACCTGCTCGCGGATCATCCGGGCGATCTCCGCCGGGCGCCCGAGCCGCCGGCCCGCGCCCGCCACGTCCAGGAACGCCTCGTCCAGCGAGAGGCCCTCCACCAGCGGGGTGATCGAGCGGAAGATCTCGAAGACCGCCGCCGACACCCGCCCGTACTTGCCGTGGCTGACCGGCAGCACCACCGCCTGCGGGCACAGCCGCCGCGCCCGCGACATCGGCATCGCCGAGTGCACGCCGAACCTCCGGGCCTCGTACGACGCCGCGGACACCACGCCGCGCGGCCCCGCGCCGCCCACCACCACCGGACGGCCCCGCAGCTCCGGCCGCTCCAGCAGCTCGACGCTGACGAAGAACGCGTCCATGTCCACGTGCAGGATCGAGCAGCCGGTGTCGTCGGCGGGCGGCCCCGGCTGCGGCCCGGGCCGGTGCAGCTGCTGCTTGCGGCTCATGGGGGTCTACTCGGCCGGCTTGTCGGCCACCAGGTGCAGCTGCGCGGCCAGGTCGCGCAGCACGGGGTGCACCGCCGCGACGGACTCCAGCGCGATCAGCGCCTCCGCGGAGTCGGCGTCGCCGTCCAGCATCCCGCTCGGCACCAGGTCGGCGAAGATCCGCACGCCGTGCAGCTCGGCGACCCGCAGGCCCGCGCCGCGGACCAGCGCCGACAGCGTCTCCCGGGTGAACCGGCGGGGCATCCGGTCGCCCTCGCCCCACCGCCCGGACACGTCCGTCAGCACCCGGCGCGCGTCGTCGAAGTGGCCGGACACGGCGCGGTGCAGCGCGGCGGCGACCTGCCCGGCCACCAGCACGCTCACCGACCCGCCCGGGCGGACGGCGGCGGTCAGCGCGGCCATCGCCGCGCCCGGGTCGTCGACGTACTCCAGCACGCTGTGGCACAGCACCAGGTCGGCGGCGCCGGCGCCCAGCAGGTCGGGCAGGTCGACCGCGTCGCCCTGGACGGCCCGGACCCGCACCCCGGACTCGGCGGCGCGGCGCTCCAGCGCGGCCAGCGCGTCCGGGTTGGCGTCCACGACCGTGACCCGGTGGCCGAGTTCGGCGAGCGGCACCGCGAACCCGCCGGTGCCGCCGCCCACGTCCACGACGTCGCTCCGGCCGGCCTCGGGGGCGATGCGGTCCAGGACGGTGCGCAGCGCCTCCCACAGGACCGCGCTGCGCACGCGGCTGCTCCCGCGCACCCGCTTCTGTTGCCGGCCGGCCACGGCCGCTCCGCTAACGTCGTTCATCCCCGCCCACCCTAGCCGCCCGCCGCGGTCGGGCGGGCGCCAGGCGACCTTTCGCCCGCTACAGCGAGAGGGAGGGCTTGAGCTGCTGGAGGCGGGAGAGGAGGCCGTTGACGAACCGGGGCGACTCGTCGGTGGACAGCTCGGTCGCGAGGCCGACCGCCTCGCTCACCGCGACGCCGTCCGGGACGTCGTCCACCCACAGCAGCTCGTAGGCGCCCATCCGCAGGATGTTGCGGTCGACGACCGGCATCCGCTCCAGCGTCCAGCCGGTCGCGTAGGTGGCGATCAGCTCGTCGATCCGCTCCCGGTGCTCCTGCACGCCCTCGATCAGCCGCACCGCGTGCGGGTACTCCGACAGCTCGTCCTGGTTGGGACGGCCCCGCGCCGCCAGCACCGCGGTCGGCTGCTCCTCGCGCAGCTCCGCCGCGAACAGGATGTCCAGGGCGAGCTTGCGGGCCTTGGTCCGTGCCGCCATCTCAGCCGCGGCCGAGGTACTCGCCGGAGCGGGTGTCGACCTTGACCTTCTCGCCGGTGGTGATGAACAGCGGCACCTGGATCTGCGCGCCGGTCTCCAGCGTGGCGGGCTTGCTGCCGCCGGTGGAGCGGTCGCCCTGCAGGCCCGGCTCGGTCTCGGTGATCTCCAGCACCACGGCGGCGGGCAGCTCGACGTAGAGCGGGTTCTCGTTGTTGAACGCGATCACGGCGTTCTGCTCGGGCAGCAGGTAGTTGGCGGCGTCGCCCACGGTGGCCGCGGGGATGTGCGGCTGGTCGTAGGTCTCGGTGTCCATGAAGACGAAGTCCTCGCCCTCGCGGTAGAGGTACTGCATCTCGCGCTTGTCCACGCTCGCCACGTCGACCTTGGTGCCGGCGTTGAAGGTCTTGTCGACGACCTTGCCCGACAGCACGTTCTTGAGCTTGGTGCGGACGAACGCGCCGCCCTTGCCGGGCTTGACGTGCTGGAACTCCTGGACGGTCCACAGCTGGCCGTCGAGGTTCAGCGTCATGCCGTTCTTGAGGTCGTTCGTCGTCGCCACTGCGTTGTTCTCCCGGTCGCGGGCCCGCTCGCTGATCGGACGTCAGAGTACGAGCAGGTCCTTCGTCGTTGTGGTGAGGAGCTCCGGGCCGCCCGGGCGGACGACCAGGGTGTCCTCGATGCGGACTCCGCCCCGGCCCGCCAGGTACACCCCCGGCTCCGCGGTGATCGGAACCCGATCCATCAGCTTACCGGTCCTGTCGTACCCCATGAGCGGTGCCTCGTGGATCTCCAGGCCGACGCCGTGCCCGAGCCCGTGGGTGAACGCCTCGCCGTGGCCGGCGTCCTCGATGAGGCCGCGGGCGGCGGCGTCGACGTCCTTGGTCTCGGCGCCGGGGCGGGCGGCGGCGATCGAGGCGAGCTGCGCGCGCAGGACCAGGTCGTACAGGTCGCGCTGCCAGCCTGCGGGGTCGCCGACCGCGACGGTGCGGGTCATGTCGGCGTGGTAGCCGCCGTAGCGCGCGCCGAAGTCGAGGGTGACGAGGTCGCCGCGCTGCAGCTCGCGGCCGCCGGGGTGGTGGTGCGGGACGGCCCCGTTCGGCCCGGACGCGACGATGGAGTCGAAGGCGGGGCCCTCGGCGCCGAAGTCGACCATGGCGCGTTCGAGGGCGATCGCGACGGCCCGCTCGGTGACGCCGGCGCGGATCTCGGGGAGGACGGCCTCGAAGGCGCGGTCGGTGATGGCGCACGCCTCCCGCAGCAGGCCGATCTCGTCCTCGTCCTTGATCCGGCGCAGGTCCTCGACGAGGTGGCCGAGCGGCCGCAGCGGGATGTCGGCGGCCTCGGCGAGCGCGGCGTGCCGCTCGACGGTGAGGTCGTGCGGTTCGAAGCCGAGGGCGCGGTGGCCGGAGGCGGCCGCGCGGGTGGTGAGCGCCTCGGCGGTCCGCCGCTCGACGAGGGTCTCCAGTTCGGGGCAGACCTCGGCGGCCGTCCCGGCGTAGCGGCCGTCGGTGGCGAGCACCGCGGGGCCGTCGGCCGGGACGAGCAGCGCGGCGTTGGAGCTGTCGAGTCCGGTGAGGTAGCGGACGTTGACGAGCCTGGTCACGAGGATCGCGTCGGTGTCCGCCTCGGCGACGAGCGCGGCCAGCCGGCGGCGGCGCTCCGCGCGCCCGTCCTCGTGCGTCCCGTCCATGTGCGCCTCCCCCATGGTCAGGACTCTAGAGCACGCGGTCCCCCGGTCGCGCGGCCCGTCTCGACGCGGTCACAGAACATGAGAATCACTCGACTTCCGGATCGGAGGGGCCTAGGTTGCCGCGCGAGTGATCGTTCCATCCCGCCCCGTCCCATCCCGCACCGTCCCCCCGCACCGGACGTCCCTGGAGGGATTCCCCTTGACCCGAGTCAGCCGCCGCAGATTGCTCGGAACGGGCGCGCTCACCGCCGCCGGAGCCGTGGTCTCCGCCGCCGCGGCGCCCGCCGCCGCCGCGAGGACCGCCGCCCGGCCCGCCACCGCCCCGGCCGCCCCCGCGGCCCAGAACGCCGCCGCCGACGTGGTGATCGTCGGCGCCGGGCTGTCCGGCCTCGCCGCCGCCCGCGACCTGGTCGCCGCCGGCCGGTCCGTGATCGTCCTGGAGGCCCGCGAGCGGCCTGGAGGCCGCGTGTACGGCATGCCGCTCGGCGACGGCACCACCAGCGAGGGCGGCGCCGAGTTCATCGGCCCGACCCAGGACCGCATCGCCGCGCTCGCCCAGGACATGGGCGTCGCCACGTACCCGACCTACAACACCGGCCAGAACGTCTACTACCGCAACGGCAAGCGGTCCCTGTACGCCACCGACGGCGTCCTGGGAGCGGTCCCGCCCGACTGGGGCGTGGTCGACCTCGAGGTGGCGCTGCTGAAGCTCGGCAGCATGGCGAAGGACGTCCCGGTCGGGCAGCCGTGGAAGGCCGCCAAGGCCGAGGAGTGGGACGCGCAGACCTTCTACACCTGGTCCCGGTCCAACTCGCTGAGCAGCGGCGCGCGGTTCCTGATGGACGAGTTCATCAGCTCGACGATGTCGGTGCGCTCGCAGGACGTGTCGCTGCTGTACGTCCTGAACTACATCGCGTCGGCGGGCAACGAGGGCAATCCCGGCTCGGTCGACCGCCTCATCGACACCAAGGGCGGCGGGCAGGAGTCCCGGTTCGTCGGCGGGTCGCAGGAGGTCCCCGTCCGGCTGGCCGCCAAGCTCGGCGACATCGTCCGCTACAACACGGCGGTCCGGTCGGTCTCGACCGACGGCGGCGGCGTCACCGTCGCGGCCGACGGGCTCACGGTGTCGGCGAAGCGGGTCGTCGTCGCGATGTCCCCGGCCATCGCCGGGAAGATCGACTTCTCGCCGGCGCTGCCCGCCGCCCGCGCGCAGCTGATGCAGCGCTACCCGATGGGCTCGGTCTGCAAGTTCGTCGCCGTCTACGACACGCCGTTCTGGCGCGCGGACGGGCTGACCGGGCAGGCCGTCTCCGACAGCGGCGCGATCGACGCGACGTTCGACAACAGCCCGCCGGACGGGTCGCGCGGGATCATGATGGGCTTCATGAACCAGGCCAACATCCGCAGGCTGGACGGGGCCTCGGCGGACGAGGTGCGGGCCGCGGGCCTCGCCTCGTTCGCGACGTTCTTCGGCGACAAGGCCAAGAGCCCGGTGCGGACGGCGTTCCAGCGCTGGGACAACGAGACGTGGAGCGGCGGCGGCCCGGTCGGCGTCGCCCCGCCCGGCGTCCTCACCGGCTTCGGCGAGGCGCTGCGGGCGCCGTGCGGGCCCATCCACTGGGCGGGCACCGAGACGTCCGACTACTGGACCGGCTACATGGACGGCGCAGTCCGCTCTGGCGAGCGCGTCGCCAAGGAGGTCGACGCCGCCCTCTGACCGCCGGGCGCGCCGGCTCGCGGCGGGTCGGCGGGATGCGCGCCGCCATGACGGCGACCGCCGCGGCCCGGCGGAGGGGTCGGAGGTCGGCGGAGGGGTCAGAGGTCGGCGGCCATCTGCTTGACCTTCTCGATGAGGGCGATGCGGCCCTTGTGGTCGCCGGCGATCGGCGACACGTTCAGCGTGGTGATGCCGGACTCCTTCATCGCGGCGAGCCGCTCGCGGACGTGGCCCTCGGAGCCGATCAGCGACATCTTCTCCAGCAGCTCCTGCGGGACCTTCGCGGCCGCCTCGTCCTTCTTGCCGTCGAGGTAGAGGTCCTGGATCTCCTCGGCCTCCTTCTCGAAGCCGTACCGGCGGGCGAGGTCGTTGTAGAAGTTCTTGCCCTTGGCGCCCATGCCGCCGATGTAGAGCGCGGCCATCGGGCGGCCGAACTCCAGGTAGCCCTGCACGTCGTCGCCGATGGCGAGCGCGGCCTGGCCGACGACGTCCAGCTCGCCGAGGGACGGGTCGCGCTTGGCCTTGCCGGCGGCGAGCGAGGCGCCCCAGACGTCGGCGGCCTTCTCCGGCATGTAGAAGATCGGCTCCCAGCCGTCGGCGATCTCGGCGGTGAGCTCGACGTTCTTCGGGCCGATCGCGGCGACCATGATCGGGATCTGGGCGCGCACCGGGTGGTTGATCAGCTTGAGCGCCTTGCCGAGGCCGGTGCCCCGCTCGGGGGGCAGCGGCAGCGTGTAGTGCTTGCCCTCGTGCTGGACGCGCTCGCGCCGCCACACCTTGCGGCAGATGTCGATGATCTCGCGGGTGCGGCCGAGGGGCGCGGTGTAGGGGACGCCGTGGAAGCCCTCGATGACCTGCGGGCCGGACGCGCCGATGCCGAGCGTGAAGCGGCCGTCGGAGACGTAGTCCAGGCCGGCGGCGGTCTGCGCGATCGCGGTGGGCGTGCGGGAGTAGATGTTCAGGATGCCGGAGCCGATCTCCAGCCGCTCGGTCTTGGCCGCGATGTACCCCATCTGGCTGACCGCGTCGAAGCTGTAGGCCTCCGGCACGTAGACGATGTCGAGGCCGGCCTTCTCGAAGTCGGCCAGCTCCTCGACGGTGTCCTTGAACCCGCTGCCCGCGTAGTTGAGCCCCATCCCGATGCGCATCCGGGCGTCCCTTCCCTAAAACCGAATCAGATTCCAGTCGAACGTAACCTACTCCGCGCCGCCCGCCGGAGCGAGGGCCCGGCGCCGTGGCTCCGGTGCCGTGGGCCCGGCGCCGCGGATCCGGCGCCGGGGGTCCGGTGCCGTGCTAGCCGAGCGCCGGGCCGCGCAGGGCCTCCAGCGCGGGCCGGTACAGGTCCGCGCGGATCTTGCCGACCACCCGGCCGTCCTTGCCGGCCAGCGACCCGGCGAGGTCCAGCGCCGCGGGCAGCACGCCCGCCTCGTCCGCCGTCCGCTGGACGATCCCGGCCGCCATCGCCTGCTCGGCGTCGTACCGGCGGCCCGTGATCATCGCCTCGTGCGCGGTGCGCTTCGGCAGCCGCGCGCTGATCAGCGCATTCATCCCCGGCGTGAACGTCATGCCGAGGTCGACCTCGGGCAGGCAGAAGTAGCCGCGGTCGGAGCGCATGACGGCGAAGTCGTGGGCGAGGGCCAGCATGCCGCCGCCCGCGAACGCGTGCCCGTTGACGGCGGCGACCGTCGGCATCGGCAGCTCCAGCAGCCGCGCGTAGAGGGCGTGGATGCGGCTCAGGTAGGGCTCGAACTCGTCGCCGTGGGCGCCCAGCCACTCCAGGTCGAGGCCGTTGGAGTAGAACTTGCCGGTGCCGGTGGTGATCAGGGCGCGGGGGCCCTCGGCCTTCTCGACGGTGTCGAGCGCGCCCTCGACGGCGCTGAGGAAGTCGGGGCTGAACCGGTTCTCGCCGTCGTCGAAGCGCAGGATGTGGACGTCGCCGTCGCGCCGCAGGTCGATCACGCTGGTCTCCTTCGTCGGTGCCTGAGCAGACCCTACTGGTCGGTAGCCGGCGGGAAGATCATGCACGTCGTGGTGCCGTGCGCGACGAGCCTGCCGTCCTGGTCCACGATCCGCCCCTCGGCGGTCGCGATCTTCCGTCCGACATGGACCGTCGTTCCCTCGCAGGTCAGCCTGCCACCCTCCAGCGGCACCGCGCGGACGAAGTTGACCTTCAGCTCCAGCGTCGTGTAGCCGGCACCCTCGCCCAGCGAGGTGTGCACCGCGCAGCCCATCGCCGAGTCCAGCAGCGTGGACAGCACGCCGCCGTGCACGGTGCCGAGCGGGTTGCTGAAATCGGTGCGCGGCGCGAGCGAGAAGACGACCCGCCCCGGCTCCAGCTCCTCCGCCGCCATGCCGAGCAGCGCGCCGATGCCGTACCCCTCCTCGGCGCCCTTGTTGATCAGCGCCTTCAGCTGCTCGAGGCCCGCCGTGGTCGGCGTGGTCGTGGTGCCCGCCATCGCTCCGCTCCCTCCAGGTGACGCTAGGTATGACGTCCGTCATAAGCACGGTGGGCTATGACGGTCGTCATGGTCAATGCGAGAAGCTTATGATGAATGTCATAATCGGTGCATGGGCACCGACAGCCGGGAACGCATGGTGCGCAGCGCCGCCTACCTCTTCCGCGAGCGCGGCTACAGCGGCACCGGGTTCCGCGACGTCATCGCGCACAGCGGCGCGCCGCGCGGGTCGATCTACCACCACTTCCCCGACGGCAAGGCGCAGCTCGCCGAGGAGGCCGTCCGCTACGCCGGCGAGTTCCTCAACGCGGGCATCCTCGCCGCCACCGAGGGCGGCGACGCCGCGTCCGCCGTGGACGCGTTCGTCGGCTGGTGGCGGCAGGTGCTGATCAAGAGCGAGTTCCGGGCCGGCTGCCCCATCGTCGCCGTCACCGTGGAGAGCCACGACGACGCCCCGCAGCTGGCCTCCGCCGCGGCGGCCGCGTTCGACCGCTGGCAGGACACCCTCGCCACCGGCCTCGGCAACGCCGGCGTCCCCGACGACCGCGCCGCCCGCCTCGCCCGCCTCATCGTCGCCGCGGTCGAGGGCGCCACGATCCTCTGCCGCGCCCACCGCGACGTCGCGCCCCTCGACGACGTCGTCGCCGAGCTCAAGGAGATGACGAGGAACGCCGTCGAGGACGACTAGCGCCCCGGGCCGGCGCCGGGCGGGTGGCGGCCCGCCCGCCTCCGCCGCGCAGCCGCATCAGCACCACCCCGTACATCCGGTCCGCCGGGCACGGGCCCCACTGCTTGGAGTCCTCCGAGCGGGGGTGGTCGCCGCGCAGCACGAGCATGCCCGGCGGGACGCGGCCGGTCCCGTCCCCCGGCACCCAGGCGGGCACCGGGTCGCCGGCCGCCGCGACGACCCGCTTGACGTACCACCCGCCGGCCCCGGACGGGTCGGACGGCCCGTCCCACCCCGTGCGCCGGTCGGGCCGCTGGACGACCACGATCCGGCCGGGCCGGGCCCGGCGGCGGTGGCGCAGCACCAGCAGCACGTCGCCGTGGTGCAGGGTCGGGGTCATGCTGCCGCCCCGGACGGTGACGGTGGACAGCAGCAGCCGGGCCGCCAGCACGGCCCCGGCCGCCGCCCCGGCGGCCCTGGAGATCAGGATCAGCGGCACGGCCGGCATCGTGGGTAGCGACAGGGCCACCGCGGCGGCGCTGATCGCGCCGACGTACAGCTGTCCTTCCGCGCCGACATTGAAGATGCCGGCCCGGAACGAGAAGACGATCCCGATGGCGATCAGCAGCAGTGGCGCGGTCCGCATCAGCAGGTTGCCGAAGTTCGCGGGGCTGGCGAAGTTCGCCAGGAGGAGCTGCTGGTAGGCGAGGACCGGGTTGTCGGAGACCACGACCACGAGCAGGAAGCCGGCGACC
>NZ_JBEYYT010000267.1:0-13093 GCF_040645715.1 Spirillospora sp. NPDC046719
CGCGCCTCGGCCGCCGGGGCCCCCCGCCCCACCCGCCGCACCCGCCCGGCCGCGTCTGCGTCCGGTACGTCCGGCGCGTCCGGCTGGGCCACGGCGGTGCCCGCGGGCGGCGGGACGGCGGCGTCCGCCGCGCCCCCCGCCGGGAAAGGCGCCGGGCTCTCGGCGGGGACGCGGGCGTGGGCGCCGCGCGCCGCCCGGGCGGGACGCGGCTTCCGGCGCCGCCCCGAGGCGTGCATCCAGCGCGGCAGGTGCCGGTCGAGGAACCCGAACGCGGTGTTGCGGTCGCGCAGGTGGACCAGCAGCAGCCCGCCCGGCTTGAGCGCCGCGACGAACCGGTCGAGGACCAGCTCGGCGTGCGGGACCCGCTCGACGAGGTAGGTCGCGTGGACGATGTCGTAGGCGCGCGGCGGCATCGGCACCGTGCGGAGGTCGCCGAGGTGCCACTCGTCGAGGTCGGGCCGCTCGCAGGCGTGCGCGCGCAGCTCGGGGGACTCCAGGTCGACCCCGGTCACCAGGCATTCACGGTCGCCGAGGTCCAGCCCCGCGCCCCAGCCGCAGCCCGCCTCCAGGATGTGGATCCGCTGCAGGGGCTTCTCCAGTGCGTACTGCCTTGCGCGTTCTGAGAAGAGATCGCCGTCGTTGACCGGCGGCGTACGCAGATCGGTCACAGTTTCGCAGCGTAACCGCTCGACTGCGCTCTGTCCGCTATTTGCCTATTCTTGGTAACCGCCGTGTCGCCCTCCGCGACCGGCGGCGTCCTCCGGCGTCGCCAGCGCGAGGGCGTGCGCGGGCGCGTAGTCTGGGACGCGATGCCGGGTCCGCTCACGGATTCCGGTTCTTCGGGCTGCCCTGCCCCTCGGGGTGAATGCGAACTTACGGGCGAAGATGACGCTTTCTGGACTTGTTGACCTTGCGTGCGCCGATCCTGACCTCGAGCGCGCGCTGAAGCGGGCGCGCGTCGACACCGAGGTCGTCGCGCCCCCCGCCACCTGGCCGATCCTCGCCGCGGCGCTGAGCCGCGCGGTCGGCGCGCGCTCCGCCGGTCCCGGCGGGCGGCACGGCGTCGTGCTGGCGGTGACCGCGACGGGCCGCGAGGCCGAGGACCTCACCGCCGCGCTGACCAGCCTGATCGGCGCCGGCCGGGTGGCGCACTTCCCGGCCTGGGAGACGCTGCCGCACGAGAAGCTGTCGCCGCGCTCGGACACGGTCGGGCAGCGGCTCGCCGTGCTGCGCCGCCTCGTCCACCCGGACGCGGCGGACGCGCCCACCGAGGAGGAGGCCCGCGAGCCCGGCGCCGCGGGCGTCAAGGGCGGGGCGCTGGACGTCGTCGTCACGCCGATCCGCGCCGTCCTGCAGCCGATCGTGTCGGGCCTCGCCGACCTGGAGCCGGTCCGGCTGGTGTCCGGCGAGGACGCCGACATGGACGACGCCGTCCGCCGCCTCGTCGACGCCGGGTACCACCGCGTCGACCTGGTGGAGAAGCGCGGCGAGATCGCGGTGCGCGGCGGCATCCTCGACGTGTTCCCGCCCACCGAGGAGCACCCGCTGCGGGTGGAGTTCTGGGGCGACACCGTCGAGGAGATCCGCTACTTCAAGGCCGCCGACCAGCGGTCCCTCGAGGTCGCGCAGGACGGCCTGTGGGCCCCGCCGTGCCGCGAGCTGCCGCTCACCGAGAAGGTCCGCGAGCGCGCGAAGCTGCTGGCCGAGGAGCATCCGGCGCTGGAGGAGATCCTCGGCCGGATCGCCGACGGCGACACCGTCGAGGGCATGGAGGCGTTCTCGCCCGTCCTCGCCGAGAGCATGGAACTGCTCACCGACCTGCTGCCGGACGGCTCGGCGCTGCTGGTGTGCGAGCCGGAGCGGATCCGCACCCGGTCGGTCGAGCTCGTCCGCACCAGCCAGGAGTTCCTGGAGGCCAGCTGGGTCAACGCCGCCGCGGGCGGCGAGGCGCCCATCGACCTCGGCGCCGCCGCGTTCCGGTCGCTGGAGGAGGTCCGCGAGCACAGCACCGAGCTGGGCCTGCCGCGCTGGAGCGTCACCGCCCTCACCCCCGGCGCGGCCGCCGGGGACGCGTCCGACGCGTTCGACCCGGACGCCGCGGGCGAGGTGCTGAACCTCGGCGTGCACGCCGCCGAGGCGTACCGGGGCGACACCACCCGCGTCGTCGGCGACCTCAAGGGCTGGATCGACGCCGGCTGGCGCGTCGTCCTGGTCACCGCCGGGCACGGGCCCGCCGAGCGGCTCGTCCAGCTCGTCGGCGAGGAGGGCGTCGGCGCGCGGCTCGCCGACGTGGCCGCGCCGCCCGAGCCGTCCGTCGTCACCGTCACCACGGGGCTGCTGGAGAACGGCTTCACCTGGGAGCCGGTCAAGCTCGCGGTGCTGACCGAGACCGACCTGTCCGGGCAGAAGTCGTCCACCAAGGACGTCCGGCGGATGCCGTCGCGGCGCCGCGGCGGCATCGACCTGCTGCAGCTCAAGCCCGGCGACTACGTCGTCCACGAGCAGCACGGCGTGGGCCGGTACGTGGAGATGGTCAGCCGGACGGTGCAGGGCGCCACCCGCGAGTACCTGATCCTGGAGTACGCCAAGAGCGACCGGCTGTTCGTCCCGACCGACCAGCTGGAGGAGCTGACCCGCTACGTCGGCGGCGAGGCGCCCAGCCTGCACCGGCTCGGCGGCGCCGACTGGCAGAAGGCCAAGTCCCGCGCCCGCAAGGCCGTCAAGCAGATCGCCGGGGAGCTGATCCGGCTGTACTCGGCGCGGATGGCGAGCCCCGGGCACGCGTTCGGCGCCGACACCCCGTGGCAGCGCGAGCTGGAGGACGCCTTCCCCTACGTGGAGACGCCCGACCAGCTCGCCGCCATCGACGAGGTGAAGGGCGACATGGAGAAGCCGGTCCCGATGGACCGGCTGATCTGCGGCGACGTCGGCTACGGCAAGACCGAGATCGCGGTCCGCGCGGCGTTCAAGGCCGTCCAGGACGGCATGCAGGTCGCGGTGCTGGTGCCGACGACGCTGCTCGTCCAGCAGCACCTGTCGACGTTCACCGAGCGGTTCGCGGCGTTCCCGGTCGTGGTGAAGCCGATCAGCCGGTTCCAGACCGACGGGGAGATCGCCGCGACGCTGCAGGGGCTCGCCGACGGCACCGTGGACGTGGTGGTCGGCACGCACCGCATCCTGTCGGCGCAGACGAAGTTCAAGAAGCTCGGCCTGGTGATCATCGACGAGGAGCAGCGGTTCGGCGTCGAGCACAAGGAGGAGCTGAAGCGGCTCCGCACGCAGGTCGACGTGCTCGCCATGTCGGCGACGCCGATCCCGCGGACGCTGGAGATGGGCCTCACCGGCATCCGCGAGATGTCCACGATCCTCACGCCGCCGGAGGAGCGGCACCCGGTGCTGACGTTCGTCGGCCCGTACGAGGAGAAGCAGATCGCCGCCGCGATCCGCCGCGAGCTGCTGCGCGAGGGCCAGGTGTTCTTCGTGCACAACCGGGTCCGGTCGATCGACAAGGTCGCGGCGAACATCGCCCGGCTCGTCCCGGAGGCGCGGGTCGCGACCGCGCACGGCCAGATGAACGAGCACGAGCTCGAGAAGGTCATGGTCGACTTCTGGGAGAAGAACTACGACGTGCTGGTCGCCACGACGATCGTGGAGTCGGGGCTGGACGTCCCGAACGCCAACACGCTGATCGTCGACCGCGCCGACATGTACGGGCTGTCGCAGCTGCACCAGCTGCGCGGCCGCGTCGGCCGCGGCCGGGAGCGCGCGTACGCCTACTTCCTGTACCAGCCGGAGCAGCCGCTGACCGAGACCGCGCACGAGCGGCTCGCGACGCTCGCGCAGCACACCGAGGTCGGCGCCGGCATGTACGTCGCGATGAAGGACCTGGAGATCCGCGGCGCGGGCAACATCCTCGGCGCGGAGCAGTCCGGGCACGTCGCGGGCGTCGGGTTCGACCTGTATGTCCGGATGGTCGGGGAGGCCGTCCGGGATCTGAAGGAGGGCGGCGCCGAGCCCGAGGCCGTCGAGACCAAGGTCGAGCTGCCCGTCGACGCGCACCTGCCGCACGAGTACGTGCCGGGCGAGCGGCTGCGGCTGGACGCCTACCGGCGGATCGCCGCGATCACGTCCGAGGACGAGATCGGCGCGGTGCACGACGAGCTGAAGGACCGGTTCGGTCCGCTGCCCGTCCCGGTGCTGAACCTCCTGGAGGTCGCGCGGTTCCGCGCGAAGGCGCGCCGGGCGGGGCTGAGCGACGTCACCGTCCAGGGCAACTTCATCAAGTTCGCGCCGGTGGACCTGCCCGACTCCAGGCAGGTGAGGCTGCAGCGGCTGTACCCGAAGAGCATCCTGAAGCCCGCCACCGACACGCTGCTGGTGCCCGCGCCGAAGACGGCGCCGCTCGGCGGCCGCCCGCTGCGCGACCAGGAACTGCTGAAGTGGGCGACCGACCTGGTCGAGGCGCTGTTCCTGGAGGTCTCGCCCGCGTCCGCCGGGCGGGGATAGGCTGCACCGGATCGCCGGTCGATCAGGACCACGGCCGTCCCGACGCGTCCGGCGACGCACAGCGACGAACGACGAGACGAGGATTCCGTGCCCGGTAAGTCCGTGAAGGTCGTGGTGGCCGCCGTGGTGGCGGCCGGCGCGCTGGCCGGCTGCGGCGGCCAGACCCGCGTCGGCACCGCCGCCCTCGTCGGCGGCGACCGCATCACCGTCACCTCCCTCGACCACACCGTCCGGGACTGGCGCGGCCAGTTCAAGGACGACCCGGTCGCCAACCAGATCCGGGCGAACTCCAGCGGTCTCGCGCCGGGCCTCGGCGACCAGGATTCCGAGACGGACATGCAGGGCGCGCTGAGCCTGCTGGTGAACTTCCGCGTCGCCGACCGGGTCGCCCGCCAGGCGGGCGTGTCGGTGCCGGACGGGCTGGCCGACCGGACCACCGCGCTGATGGACCAGCGGGGCGGCGCCGGCTCGATCACGCTGGCCAGCGGGCTGCCGCGGTCGCGCGCCCGCGACCTCGCGCGGTTCATCGCGACGCAGACCGCGGTGATGCAGAAGTTCGGCGCCGACCTGAACAACGCGCAGAGCCCGCTGACCGCGCAGGCCGCGCAGCAGTGGGGCGAGCTGTTCCAGCGGACCGCCGCCGGCATGCACATCAAGATCAACCCGCGGTTCGGCCGGTACGACGCGGCCAAGGTCGACATCGGCCCGGTCGTGTACGACCTGTCGTCGGCGGAAACGGGTACGTCGAACACATGAGCGAAGCGAACCGGGGGGTGCGGGGGCCGTCCCCCCGCAGGCGGCTCGCATGATCGAAGTGGACCGGGGGGTCCTCCTCCGGCGGGGGACGCGCGCATGAGCCTGACGCTGCTGGCGACCACGCACCGGGTCGCGCCCGGCCTGCTGACCTGGAAGGCGTGGGACGCGCTGCGGTCGGCGGGGCGGGTGCTCGCCCGCCCCGCCCATCCGCTCCTGCCGTACCTGCGCGACGCCGGCGTGACCGCCGAGGAGACCGCCGTCCCGGACCCGGCCGCGCTCGTCGCCGCCGCGCGGCAGGCCGACGTCGTGTGGATCGCGGCGCCCGAGGGCGACGAGGACCTGATGCGCGCGGTCGGCGCCCTCGTCGTCGGTGACCCGCTGGACGTCGAGGTGCTGCACGGCTCCTACGACCTGCCCGGCGCGCGGCTGCTCGACCTGGTCGCGGTGATGGAGCGGCTGCGGCGCGAGTGCCCGTGGGACCGGGAGCAGACGCACGAGACGCTCGTCCCGTACCTGCTCGAAGAGTCCTACGAGGTGCTCGACACCATCGAGAACGGCGACTACGGCGCGCTGCGCGAGGAGCTCGGCGACGTGCTGATGCAGGTGGCGTTCCACTCCGAGGTGGCCGCCGAGCGCACCGACGACACCGCGTTCACCATCGACGACGTCGCCGCCGGGATCGTCGACAAGCTCGTCCGGCGGCATCCGCACGTGTTCGCGGACGTGGCGGTGGCGGGCGCCGACGAGGTCAACGCCAACTGGGAGCAGATCAAGGCGGCCGAGCGGGCGGCGAAGAGCGGCGCGGACGCGTCCGCGCTGGACGGCGTCCCGATGGGCCAGCCGGCGCTGTCGCTGGCCGCGCAGCTGCAGCGCCGCGCCGGCCGCGCGGGCGCTCCCGGCGAGCTGGCCCCGACCGCCGCCGACACCGGGAACGACCTGGGAATACGGCTGTTCGCCCTGGTTCGGGAGGCCGCTGATCGCGGACTCGACGCCGAAGCGGAGTTGCGGGCCGTATCCCGGGTATTCCGCGATCGTGTCAGAGCGTGGGAGCGGCGGCGGGCGCACGACTGATTCGGGACATCGCGGGCGGAACATCGCCGATGGGGTGGTCCGCCGGAAGTCGCCCGTCTACAGTGAGCGCGTGCCGAACGGGGCCGAGGGCGGCGGCGGGAACGGGGACCGGTCACCGGTGCGCCGTCGCCGGCGGCTGCTGACCTCCTCCACCACGCCGGCCCAGAAGTTGCGCGCGCTGCGCGGCCTGGGCGTGCTCGGCGGCGTCTCCGGGGTGCTCGTCGCGCTCATGGTCCTGCCGACGGCCTGCACGGCCGGGGTCAACGCCCGCGACTCGGCGCGCTGGTTCGACAGCGTCCCCGCCGACCTCGACACCTCCGGCGTGCCGCAGCGGTCCCGGATCCTCGCCGCCGACGGCTCCACGCTCGCGACGTTCTTCTACCAGAACCGGGTGGACGTCCCGCTCGCCAGGATCGCGCCCGTGGTCCGCAAGGCCGTCGTGGCGATCGAGGACAGCCGCTTCTACGAGCACGGCGCCATCGACGCGCAGGGCACGCTGCGCGCGCTCGTCAGTGACCTCGGCAACGGCGAGGTCACCCAGGGCGGCTCCGGCATCACCCAGCAGTACGTGAAGAACCTGCTGCTCACCCAGGCCGACTCGGCCGCCGAGCGCGACGCCGCCAAGGAGATCTCGGCGGCCCGGAAGATCCGCGAGCTGCGGTACGCGGTGGCGCTGGAGAAGCGCTACCCCAAGGACGAGATCCTGCGCCGCTACCTCAACATCGCCTACTACGGCGCCGGCGCCTACGGCATCGAGGCCGCGTCCCGCCGGTACTTCTCCAAACACGCCTCCCAGCTGAACCTCGCCGAGTCGGCGCTGCTCGCCGGGGTCGTCCGGTACCCGTTCGCCTACGACCCGACACGGCACCCGGAGGCGGCCCGCAAGCGCCGCGACACCGTCCTGCAGCGCATGGCCGACCTCGGCTACATCGACCAGGCCACCGCCGCCGCGACCGAACGGCAGCCGGTCCGGCTGCACGTCCAGGACGTCAAGAGCGGCTGCGTCACCAGCTCGGCGCCGTTCTTCTGCGACTACGTGCAGCGGGAGATCCTCGCGAACCCGGTGTTCGGCAAGACGTCCGGCGACCGCGAGAAGCTGCTGAAACGCGGCGGCCTCACCATCCGCACCACCCTGGACCGGCGGGCGCAGAAGGCCGCGCAGCGCGCCGTCGACGCGCACGTCCCGGCGAAGAACTCGGCGCACAAGGCCGCCGCCGAGGCGATGGTGGAGCCCGGCACCGGCCGGATCACGGCGATGGCCGTCGACCGCAGGCTCGGCTCCGACAAGGTGCGCGGCAAGACCTGGATCAACTTCGCCGCGGACGCCGACCACGGCTCCAGCATCGGGATGCAGGCCGGGTCGACGTTCAAGGCGTTCACCCTGGCCGCCGCCCTCGACCAGGGCCTGCCGTTCGGCACCCGGCTGATGGCGCCGAAGGAGTACACGCCGGTCGGCTACCGCGACTGCAAGGGCCGCCGGGTCGGCGACCCCGGCGCGTCGCTGCACAACGCGGGCGACGGCGAGGGCGGCAAGCCGTTCAGCATCGTCACCGGCACCCAGCACTCGGTGAACACCTTCTTCCTCGCGCTGGAGAAGAAGGTCGGCCTCTGCCCCACCGTCAAGATGGCCGAGAAACTCGGCATGAAGCAGGCCACCGGCAAGCCGCTGCAGCAGTACCCGTCGTTCACGCTCGGCATCAACCCCGTCTCGCCCGTCCGTCTCGCCGCCGCCTACGCCGCGTTCGGAGCGCGCGGCCGGTACTGCTCGCCGATCGCGATCACGCAGATCACCGACGCGTCCGGGCACCGCCTCAAGGTGCCGAGCGCGCACTGCGAGCAGGCCATGGACAAGGAGACCGCCGACGCCGTCAACTACGTGCTGCGCGGCGTGCTCACCAAGGGCACCGCCGCCGGCCAGGGCATCGGGCGACCCGCTGCCGGCAAGACCGGAACCGTCGACAACTTCTCCGCCGCCTGGTTCGCCGGCTACACCCCGGACCTGGCCGCCGCGGTCTGGGTCGGCGACCCGCGCGGCGGCTACCAGCACCCCATGTCGGACCTGTGCATGGACGGCCGCTGCTTCGGCCCCGTCTACGGCGCGACCATCCCCGCGCCGATCTGGCAGCAGAGCATGGCCGGCGCGCTGGCCGGCACGCCCGCGTCGTCGTTCGTCCGGCCCCCGTCGCACTTCTTCAGCAAGGGGACGGGCGAGGAGAGCGCCAGGCTGCCCGACGTCCGCGGGATGAAGGTCGCGGACGCCGCCGCGAAACTGCGCGGCGCCGGGTTCACCGTCCGGATCGGCGGCGCGGTGAAGTCCGACTACCCCAAGGGGACCGTCGCGCGGGTCTCCCCGTCGTCGGCGCGGCCCGGCGACACGATCACGCTGCGTCCGAGCAAGGGCGGCGGCGGCCCCAAGCGCCGCGCCGAGGCCGGCGGCCCGCGCCACGGAATCCCGCACTGACCTGCGCACCTGTGTGATCGTCGGGTACCGGGGTAGATCATCCGACGGGGTGATCCCAGTACTGGTCCATCGGGGGGACGATCGTCATGCGAGCCATCGCCGTGTCCGAATACGGCGCCACACCGGCGCCCACGCACCTGCCGCGCCCGGAGCCCGGCCCCGGCGAGATCCTCGTCAAGATGATCGCCGCGGGCCTCAACCCGGTCGACTGGAAGATCGCCGACGGGATGCTGAAGGACGCACTGGAGGCCCGCTTCCCGCTGATCCTCGGCCAGGACGGCGCCGGCGTCGTCGAGGCCGTCGGCGAGGGCGTCACCCGGCTGCGGCACGGCGAGCAGGTCTACGGCATGTTCCGCGACGTCGAGCGCGGCATCGGCAGCTACGCCGAGTACGCGCTGGCCTCCGAGGACGGCCCCGTCACCCGGATGCCCGCCGGGATGATCTACACGCAGGCCGCCGCGGTGCCGACGGCGTGCGGCACCGCGATGGCGATGGTGGACGAGGCGGACGTCGACACCGGGCAGACCGTCCTCGTCGTCGGCGCCACCGGCGGCGTCGGCCAGGCCCTCGTGCAGCTCGCCGCGCTCACCGGCGCCAAGGTGATCGCCACGGCCCGCGACGACATGGCGGGCACGATCCGCCGCCTCGGCGCCGACGAGACCGTCGACCACTCCCAGGGCGACCTGAACGACCAGGTGCTCCGCGTGCACGGCGACGGCATCGACGCGATCCTCGACGTGGCCAGCGACACCCAGGGCACCGAGCGCCTCGCGCAGCTCCTGCGGCCCGGCGGCACCTACGTCAGCACGACCTGGGCGGTGAACCCCGACGCCATGGAGGCCCAGGGGTACCGCGGCGTCAACCACGTCGGCGCGCCGTCCGCCGAACTGCTGGACCGGCTCTCCGACCTCATCGACGCGGGCGAGCTGCGGGTGATGATCGAGCGCGAGGTCCCGATGGAAGCGGCGGGCGACGCGCTCGCCGACAACCGCGCCGGAGGGGCCCGCGGCAAGACGGTGATCCGGATCTGAGGTGATCACGGCGCCCGTCCGGGCATGCAGCACGGAACAGACCCCCGTGAGGAGACAGACATGAACGACGACGAGAAGCGCGCCCGGATCCGCGACCTCGACGCGAACATCTCCCGGCTCCGCGCCGAGCTGCCCGCCCCGTCGGCGGACGCCACCGACTTCGTCGACGGCGGCCAGAACCTCGCCGCCCGCGAGGAACTCGCCGGCCAGATCGAAGCCCTGGAGAACGAACGCCGCCGCCTCCAGGACGAACTGAGCTAGCCCTGCTTGCCCAGGGGGGCGACCCCCTGGAACCCCCGTCACGGTCGGGAGGCTGTTTCGCGCTCCGCTAGAGCTCCGCGCGAAACAGCCCCTCAACCGTCGGGCATGCCCGCTGCGCTCGCTGGCGCTCGCTCCGCGTGCCTGCCCGTGGCGGTGGCCGGGCTTCAAGCCACCGGGGGTTGAGGTTGAACCGGGGGCTGGTGTCTGCTCCGCGTGCCATGCCCGTGTTGGCCCAGGGCCGACCTCCCGGAATCCCCTCAACCGGCGGGCAGGCTCGCTGCGCATGGACGGCTACGGATGGCCGACGGTCCTTGGCCTCGGCCGGCACCGACCTCAGCGTTGCGATCGCGTGCGAAGCCAGGTTCGAGCTTGCGAGAACCTGATCGCGCAGCGAGCCCCCAGGGCGAGTCGGAGCGATGCGGCGATCGTCGCGTCACCCGTGGAAGGAAGGCGCCTTTGCGCCTGGCGCCAAGGGTGGCGGGATGGGGACATGGTGCATTTTGGACCAGTTGCGGGCCATGGCGATGCGGTCGGGGCCGGATGGGTGGGTCATCCAGAGCAGGTACTCGGCCCAGTTCGGGTCCGGGTCGTCGATGTTGCGGACGGACAGCTCGTGCTGCATCGCGACGAACGTGGACGGGTCGCGGGTGAGGGTGAGGGCGTGCGCGTCGGCGCGGGCCTCGATGCGGCGGCTGACGAGGTTCTGCACCGGGGCGGCGACCTGCGTCCCGGCGGCGACCAGCGCGAGGACCAGCGCGATGGAGCGGGGGTCGGCGGGGCCGGTGCTCCGGGCGTCGCGGACGGCGGGGACGTCCGGGTCGACGCCGGCGCGGCGCAGCAGCCGCGGCGACGTCGTCAGCAGGTAGAGCAGGCACAGGCCGCCCGCTACGCCGAGCCCGCCCACGAGGGTGCCCCACAGCACGTCGTTGCGCTTGGCGTGGCCCAGCTCGTGCCCGACGATCGACTCGATCTGCGGGCGCGGCGACTTCAGCAGCGTGTCGTACAGGACGATGCGGCGCGTCGAGCCGAACCCGGACACGTAGGCGTTCAGCGAGGTCGTCCGGCGCGACGCGTCGGCGACGAGGACGTCCTTGACCGGCACCCCGTCGCGTTTCGCCATGGCGAGCAGGTCGGTGCGCAGCTGACCGGCGGGCAGCGAGTGGAACTTGTTGAAGACCGGCTCGACCGCGACCGGGTAGATGAACGACACCGCGACGACGAGCACGAACCCGCCCGCGGCGGCGCCCGTCCACCAGTAGCGCGGGAAGCGGCGGACGACCGCGTACAGCAGGAGCAGCGCGATCGTGTAGATGACCCAGGTGACGCCGAGGGACTTGAGCTGGTCGACGGCCCACGAGGGCCAGCTCTGGGTGGACAGCCCGTAGCGGCGCAGGACCGATTCGCTCCAGATGTCGAACGGGAGGCCGAGGACGCGCAGCAGCGTGGTGAGGGCGACGGCCGCGGCGGCGACGCGCAGGGGACGGCGGCGGACGCGCGCGGTCGTCCAGCCGATGAACCGGGAGCCGAGCGGCGTGAAGCCGAGGACCAGGACCACGGCGAGGCCGACGACGAGCCCGGAGTAGGCGGGCGGGTTGACGGCGCCGTCGAACGCCTTCGCTCGGGCGATCTCGCGCGGAGTGAAGTCGAGGGAGGGGTCGGCCCGCACGTGCCCGCCGGGGACGTGGCCGGGCAGCGGGTTCCACGGGGTGGTGAGGCCGAGGACGGCGGCGACGCCGGCGAATAGCAGGACGGCCGCGACGGCGGCGGCGCGGCGCGGACCCCGCGTCCCGCCGGCGGACGCGCGGCCGTCCGGGCCGGCGTCCGGGCGGCGGGGGTGTTCGGCGACCGACGGCTCGCCGCCGTCTCCCTCGCTCATGTGAGCTCCTTCTTCAGGTAGTCGCGCCACAGCGCGACGAAGCGGTCCCGGGTGAGGCCGAGCACGGAGCGCAGCGCGGCGGCCTCGGAGGCCCGCCCGGCGGCCCGGTACAGCCGGACGAGCGTCGCCTCACCGTACCGGCCGGCGACCATCCGGCAGGCGAGCCAGGACTCCTGGTAGGCCTGGGAGAGATGGTCGGAGGAGCCGGCGAAGTCGGCGGCGGTGGGCAGCGCGGACGGCACCCGGCCCGACCGCAGCTCGCGGCGCAGCTCGCTGGCGGCCGACCGTACGCTCACCTTCGCGTGCTTGTAGCCGACGTAGTCGGCGAACCCCTCGATGAGCCACAGCGGGGTGGTGCGGTCGGTGGCGCCGCCGGTCGCGACGTGGGTCAGCTCGTGGGTGAGCACGACGGTGCGGCCGAGCTCGTTGAGCCGGCCGAAGGTGCCGGGGGAGACGATGACGCGGTCCTCGCCGCGGCCGCCGCCCGCGGACGGCGCGACAGTGGCGAGCGCGGCGATCTGACCGAGGCTCTCGTCCGGCCCGGCGAGGGAGGCGGCGAGCCGCTCGTCTGCGGGGACCAGCGCGACGGCCCGCTGCGCCCAGCCCTTCCCGACGACGCCGGTGACGACCGGGACGGCCGCGTCGAGGCGCTCGGCGATGCCCTTCAGCCCGCCGCCGTCGCCGACGACGAGGCTGGCGCGGCCCCTGACGACGCTCAGCGGCCCGGCGTCCCAGATCTCGGCGTCGTCGTGGTAGCCGAGGGCCGAGCCGTCGCCGACGACCGTCCAGGCGCCGGAGCGGGGCGCGAACGTGAGGTGGCGGGTGCGGGCGACGTCGGCGCGGTCGAAGCCGTGCAGCCGGTACCGGGTCTCGACGCGGACGACGGCGGCGCCGCCCTCTGCGTTCGCCGACTCGGTGCCCGCGAACCGCTCCGTCCAGCCGTCCAGGGGGAGCCTGCGGAGGTTGTCGTAGAGCCGGGCCTGGGCGTCCTGGAACGCGGCGGGCGCCGAGGAGACCGTGGCGAGGAAGGCGGTGCGGTCGCCGGCCGCGACGGCGCGGGACCGGTTCGCCAGGACGGCGCGCGCCGTGTCCGGGTCGAACGGCGCGGTGGGCCGGGCGGTGCGGGCGGCG
>NZ_JBEYYT010000268.1:0-11066 GCF_040645715.1 Spirillospora sp. NPDC046719
CGCCACCATCCGGGCCCGCGCGGCGCCGCCGGCCGCGCGCCGGGTCAGCTCGGCGACCGGCAGCGGCGCGCGCGACGCGGCGATGATCAGGTTGCCGAACCGGCGGCCGCGCAGCACGCCCGGGTCGCCCATCAGCAGCGCGTGCGGGAACACCGACCGGACGGTCGCGGCGACGCGCCGCGCGAACGGCAGCCGGAACCCGTCGGCGACGTTCGCCAGGTAGACCCCGCGCGGCCGCAGCACCCGCGCCGCGTCCAGCACGAACTCGCGGGTCGCCAGCTCCACCGGCATCGACGCCTCGGCGAAGGCGTCCATCACGACCAGGTCGTCGGCCTCGTCGGCGAGCGCGGCGATGCCGCTGCGCCCGTCGGTGACGCGGATCCGCAGCCCCGGCACGCCCTTCACCGGCAGCCGCTCGCGCACGACCCGCACCAGCTCGGCGTCCGGTTCCAGGACGATCTGCCGCGACCCCGGCCGGGTCGCGGCGATGTAGCGGGGCAGCGTGCACCCGGCGCCGCCGATGTGCACCGCGTCGAACGCCTCGTCCTCCAGCCCGAGCGCGTCGACGACGTCGCCCATCAGCCGCATGTACTCGAAGTCGAGGTAGGTGGGGTCGGACAGGTCCACGTAGGACTGCGGGACGCCGCCGACGAGCAGCATCCAGCCGCCGTCGCGGTCGGCGTCGCGCAGCAGCTCGGCCTCGCCGCCCGCGATCGTGAACGTGTCCGGCCGCGGACCGTGCCTGCCCTTGCGCGCCATGCCTCCACCCTACGGAACCGTCCCGTGCGGTCCCGACCGGTGTCGGGACCGCGCGGCCGGGCGGCGTCAGGCCTGCTCGGTGAGCGCCTGCTCCTCGGCGAAGTGGCAGGCGCTCGGGTGCGCGGACCCGTCGCGCTCCACCAGCTCGGGGACGTCCTCCGCGCAGACGTCGCGGGCCTTCCAGCAGCGGGTGCGGAACCGGCAGCCGGACGGCGGGTCCAGCGGCGACGGCGGCTCGCCCTCCAGCTGGATCTGCCCCGCCCAGCCGGGCGCGTCCGGGTCGGGCACCGGGACGGCCGACAGCAGCGCCTGCGTGTACGGGTGGGTGGGGTGCTCGTAGATCTGCTCCTCGTCGCCGGTCTCGACGACCTTGCCGAGGTACATGACCGCGATCCGGTCGGAGATGTGCCGGACCGCGGCGAGGTCGTGCGCGATGAACACGTACGCCAGCCCGAGCTCGCGCTGCAGCTCGCCGAGCAGGTTCATGACCTGCGCCTGGACGGACACGTCCAGCGCGGACACCGGCTCGTCGCAGACGATGACGTCGGGGCGCAGGGCGAGGGCGCGGGCGATGCCGACGCGCTGCCGCTGCCCGCCGGAGAACTGGTGCGGGTACCGGTTGACGTGGTCGGGGTCGAGGCCGACCAGCTCCAGCAGCTCCTGGACGCGGGCACGCCGCTCCCCCTTGGGCGCCGCGTCCGGGTGGATCGCGAACGGCTCCCCCACGATGTCGCCGACGGTCATCCGCGGGTTCAGCGAGGAGTACGGGTCCTGCAGGACCATCTGGATGCGGCGGCGGAGCGCGCGCAGCTCCCCGCGCGGCAGCGCGAAGACGTCCCGCCCGTCGAACCGGACGGTCCCGGCGGTCGGGCGCTCGGCGGCCAGCAGCAGCTTGGCGAGCGTCGACTTCCCGCAGCCGGACTCGCCGACGACGCCGAGCGTCTCGCCGCGCCGCAGCTCCATGTCGACGCCGTCCACCGCCCGGACGTGTCCCACGGCGCGCTTGACCACCACGCCGCGGGTGACGGGGTAGTGCTTGACCAGGCCGTCGACCTGCAGGATCGGGCTCTCACTCGGCTCCGGCACCGTGCACCTCCTCGGCGAAGTGGCAGGCGGCCTCGTGGCCGGGCGCGACGGTGACCAGCGGCGGGCGCTCGGCGGCGCAGAGCGCCTCGGCGCGCGGGCAGCGCGGCTGGAACGGGCAGCCAGGAGGCAGCGCGGCCGGGTTCGGCGGCGACCCCTTGATGGGGACGAGCGCGTCGCCGCGCCGGTCCAGCCGCGGCACCGACGCGAGCAGCCCGCGCGTGTAGGGGTGGGCGGGCCGCGCGTACAGCTCCCGGGCGGGTGCCTGCTCGGCCACCGACCCGGCGTACATGACGACGATCCTGTCCGCGACGCCGGCGACGACGCCGAGGTCGTGGGTGATGAGGACCATGCCCATCCGCAGCTCGTCCTGGAGCGCGGCGAGCAGCCGCATGATCTGCGCCTGGACGGTCACGTCGAGCGCGGTGGTCGGCTCGTCGGCGATGAGCACGTCCGGCTCCAGCGCCAGCGCCATCGCGATCATGATGCGCTGGCGCATGCCGCCGGAGAACTGGTGCGGGTAGTCGCCGAGCCGCTGCGCGGCGGACGGGATCCGCACCCGCTCCATCAGCTCGACCGCCTTGTCGCGGGCCGCCCGGCGGCCGAGGCCGCGGTGCACCCGGTACATCTCGCGGATCTGGTCGCCGACGGTGAACACCGGGTTCAGCGCGGTCAGCGCGTCCTGGAAGATCATCGAGATGCGGTCGCCGCGGTAGCCGCGGCGGCGCCGCTCGGGCAGCCCCAGCAACTCCTCGCCGCGCAGCCGCACCGAGCCGCCGGTGATCCGCGCGGGCGGGGTGTCGAGGATGCCCATGACCGCCTGCGCCGCCACGCTCTTGCCGGAGCCGGACTCGCCGAGGATCGCGACGGTCTCGCCCTCGCCGAGCGTGTAGGACAGCCCGTTCACCGCGCGGACGTCGCGGTCCCGCACGCGGAACAGCACGTGCAGGTCCTCGACCTCCAGCAGCGGCGGCGGCGCGGCCGGTTCCCGCGGGACGTCTTCGGTCAGCTCGGTCGTCATCGGGCGCTCACCGCAGCTTCGGGTCGAGGGCGTCGCGGGCCGCGTCGCCGAGCATCAGGAAGCTCAGCACCGTGGCGGACAGGAACACCGCGGGGAAGATCAGCAGGTGCGGGTGGTCGACGAAGGAGTCCTGCGCCAGGTTCAGCTGCAGGCCCCAGGACACCTTCGGGTACTGCAGGCCGACGCCGAGGAAGTCCAGCGTCGCCTCGCCCGCGATCACGTTGCCGACGTTGAGGGTGGCGACCACGATCACCGGCGCGATCGCGTTCGGCAGGATGTGCCGCGCCATGATCCGCCGGTCGGACGCGCCGAGCAGCCTCGCCGCCTGCACGTAGTCGGCGTCCCGGACGGCGATGACCTGCGCCCGCATGATGCGGATCATCGTGGTCCAGCCGAGCAGCACCAGCACCAGCGTCATCGCGCCGACCCCGTGGCTCGGGAAGGCGACCAGGATGACGGTCGCGCCGAGCACGAACGGCAGCCCGAAGAACACGTCGGTGAGCCGCGCGATCAGCGCGTCCAGGAGCCCGCCGTAGTAGCCGGCCAGCATCCCGAACACCAGCGCGATGGCGAACGCGAACAGCGTGACCGCGACGCCGATCAGCAGGGTCGGCCGGGCGCCGTGCACGACGTGCGCGTAGTAGTCGCAGCCGGCCAGGTCGGTGCCGAACCAGTGCGCGCCGGACGGGCCGAGCTTGGCGTGGTTCGGGTCGCAGCCCTCGTTCACGCCCGTCGAGGTGAACAGCCGCGGCACCGCCGCCATCAGCGCGACCAGCAGCAGGAACGCCGACGACGCCCAGAACACCCAGCGGCGCCGCAGGTCGCGCCACGCGTCGTCCCACAGCGACGCCCGGCCGAGCTGCCCGCCGGCGACCGCGACGGCCGCCGCGGCGGTGCCCGGCGCGCCCGCGCCCGCCCCGGCGTCCGCCGGTTCCGGCTCCGCGCCCGGCGGGCCGGGGTCGGCCGCGCCCGGGTCGATCGTCTTCAATGCCCCTCCGGGTCGCTCGTCACTCGTACCTGATCCGCGGGTCCAGCAGCCCGTACAGCAGGTCCACGACCAGGTTGACCAGCAGGAAGATCAGCACGAGCACGGTGACCGCGCCGACCACCACCGGTCCCTCCTTCAGCTGGATGGACTGGAACACCTGCTGGCCGATGCCCGGCAGGTTGAAGATGCCCTCGGTCACGATCGCGCCGCCCATCAGGTTCCCGAAGTCGACGCCGAGGTAGGTCACGACGGGGATCAGCGAGTTGCGCAGCGCGTGCCGGCCGACGACCCGCGCCCGCGACAGCCCCTTGGCGTTGGCGGTGCGGACGTAGTCGGCGCGCAGGTTCTCGGCGAGGCTCGTCCTGGTCAGCCGGGCGACGTACGACAGGCCGAGGGAGCCGAGCACCATGCCGGGCAGCAGGTAGCTCATCGGCCAGCCGTCGTCGGTCCCCGCCGTCGGGAAGATCCGCCAGTGCAGCCCGAACAGGATCTGCGCGGTGTAGCCGAGCACGAACACCGGCACCGCGATCAGCAGCGTGGTGCCGCCGAGCACGAGGGTGTCGGCCATCCTGCCGCGGCGCAGCCCCGCCCACACGCCGAGCGCGATCCCGATGACCAGCTCGAAGATCCAGGCGGTGAGCGCGAGCTGCGCGGTCACCGTCCAGCGGCCCCCGAGCATGTCCGCGACGTTCTGGCCGTCGTAGTTCTCCCCCAGGTTGCCCTGGACGAGGCCCCACATGTACTTGCCGTACTGGACCAGCAGCGGGTCGTTCAGGTTGTAGCGGTCCCGCAGCGTCGCCAGGACGTTCGCGGGGACGGGCTTGTCCCCGGCGAGCGCCTGGATCGGGTCGCCCGGCAACGCGAACACCATCGCGTAGATGAGCAGGGTCGTCCCGATGAAGACGGGGATCGCCTGGAGGAGCCGCCGCAGGACGTAGCGCCACATCGCCGGCTACTTCACCGTCACTTCGTTGACGACCAGGCCGGTCGACCACGCCGTGATCGTGACGTTGCCGACGTGGCTGGAGCGGCCGCCCTGGCCCGCCCACGTCCACAGCGGGATCATCGGCATCTCGCGGATGGCGACGTCCTCGGCCTGGTTGTAGAACTGCAGCGCCTGCTGGTGGTCGGCGGAGCTGTTCGCCTTGGCGATCAGGTCGTCGAACTCCTTGCTCTTCCAGCCCATGCGGTTGGCGTCCGACGCCCACATGTTCTCGAGGTAGTTCTGGGCGCTCGGGTAGTCGGCCTCCCAGTTCTGCCGGTACGGGCCCTTCTCCTCGCGCTTGTTCAGCATCGAGAAGTAGTCGGACGCGGGCACCTGCCGGAACTCGATGTTCTGGATGCCGAGGTTCTGCTTCAGCGAGTTCGCGACGATCTGCATCCACTGGTAGTAGGTGGGCTGGGCGTTGGAGAAGTACAGCTCCATCGTCCCCTTGAACCCGCCGGCCTTGTCGAACAGCGTCTTGGCCTTCGCGGGGTCGAAGGTGCACAGCTCACCGCAGGCGTTCGCGCGGTGCCCGTCGATGATGGCCGGGAGCAGCGAGTCGGCCGGGAAGTAGTCGCCGTTGTAGACGGCCTTGTTGATGCCCTGCCGGTCGATGACCATCGAGATGGCCTTGCGCAGGTCCGGATTGGCGAACCGCTTGTCCCACAGCGGGAAGCCGAGGTAGTCGATCGTGCCCATCTTGCGGGGCAGGAACCGGTCGCCGAGCAGCCGCTTCGCCTCCGGCACCTTCGCCGCCGGGATCGTCTGCAGCACGTCGATCTTCCCGGCGCGCAGGTCGGTGTAGGCGCTGTCGGCGCTGGAGTAGCTCTTCCAGATCACGCCCTTGTTCTTCGGCTTGCGCGGGCCGGTGTAACCGGGGAACGGCACGAGTTTGATCTGCCTGTTGCGTTCCCAGTTCCCGCTCATCATGTAAGGGCCGTTGCCGATCGGGTGGTTCTCGAAGCCCTTGAGGTCCTGCAGACCCGCCTTCGGCATCGGCGCGAACGCCGGGTAGGTCAGCAGCAGCGGGAACTGGTTGAACGGCGCGGTGAGCGTCACCTTGAGGGTCGAGGGGTCGACGACCTGGACGCCGGAGAGCTTGTCGGCCTTCGGCTTGGCGTTCTCGTCCTCGGGGTTCATCGCGTCGTACCCCTGGATGTGCGAGAAGTAGTCGTTGGCGGAGTAGGCGTTCGGCCCGTACGCGGCGTTGTTCCAGGCGTCGGCGAAGCTCTCCGCGGTGACGGGCTCGCCGTTGTGGAACTTCTGCCCGCCGCGGACCTTGATCGTCCAGACCTTCTGGTCGGTGGTCGTGACTGACTCGGCGGCCAGGTTGTACGGCTTGCCGTCCTTGGTGAGGCCCTCCAGGTTGTCGAACAGCCCGCTGAGCACGTCGAAGGAGTAGCTGCTCGTGGTGTTGCCCGGCACCAGGTGGTCGGGTTCGGAATGGCCGACGGTGAACACGCCATCGCTCTTCTTCCCGCTCCCGCCGCAGGCCGACAGGCCGAGCGAGGCCGCCAGCGCCACCGCGGCGAGCGCCGCGACCTTCCCCCGCGCGCCCCTGCGCGGGCCCGCGTCCCTGAGGCTGGTCATGCTCCTCCTCGTGCTGTCCCCTCGTGCACCGGGCCCGGACACCCGCCGCACTTCAGGTTGGTGGCAGCGTCGTACCGGCGCGGCGGTTTCGGTATGGCGCTGACCGAGTCGAAACCGGATCGAGACTTGTTGATCAACCGTTGACACAGGTCAGCGGCAGGGGAAAATTGAACTTTCCTGCGAAAGGGGCACGACGGGTGACTCGGCGGCCGGACGCCACGGCGGAGACGGCGGAAACGGAGACGGCACCGGACCCGGCCAGGGACCCCGGCGCGGAGGCGGGTACGGAGGCGGGTGCGGAGGCGGCCGCCATCTGCGCGGACCTCATCCGCTTCGACACCACCAACCGGGGCGAGGGCGTGGCGCGCCCGGAGCGGCCCGCGGCCGAGCACGTCGCGGCGCTGCTGGACGAGGTCGGCGTCGCGGCCGAGATCGTGGAGTCGGCGCCGGGCCGCGCCAGCGTGCTGGCCCGGATCCCCGGCACCGATCCGTCGCACCCGGCGTTCCTCGTCCACGGGCACCTGGACGTGGTCCCCGCCGACGCGTCCGACTGGCAGGTCCCGCCGTTCTCCGGCGAGGTGCTCGGCGGATGCGTGTGGGGGCGCGGCGCCGTCGACATGAAGGGCAGCCTCGCGATGACGCTCGCGACGGTCCGGGCCCGGCTGCGCGCGGGCCGCCGGACGCGCGGCGACCTGGTGCTGGCGTTCCTCGCCGACGAGGAGTGCACCGGCGAGTACGGCTCCCGGTACGTGGCGCGCGAGCACCGCGGGTACTTCGAGGGCTGCACCGAGGCGATCAGCGAGTCGGGCGGGTTCAGCGTGGACGCCGCGTCCCCCGAGGGCGGCGCGGGCGCCCGGATCTACCCCGTCGCGACGGGCGAGCGCGGCACCGCCTGGATGCGGCTGACGGCGCGCGGCACCGCCGGGCACGGGTCCAAGCCGGCGCCCGACAATGCCGTCGCGGAGCTCGCGCACGCGGTGTCGCGGATCGCCTCGTACGAGTGGCCGGTGCGGCTGACGCCGGGCGTGCGGGCGCTGCTGGACGGCCTGGCGGACGCCCTCGGCACCACCATCGACCACGACCGGCTCGACGAGGAGGCGGTGCGGCTCAGCCGCGCCGGGCACCTGTTCGCCGGGACGGTCCGCAACTCGGCCAACCCGACCCGGCTGGAGGCCGGGTACAAGGTGAACGTCGTGCCGGGCACGGCGTCCGCGCAGGTGGACGGCCGGTACCTGCCCGGGACCGGCGAGGAGTTCCTCGCCACCGTCGACCGGCTGCTCGGCCCGAAGGTCACCCGGGAGTTCATCAACCACGAGGAGGCCCCGGCGGCGGACCCGGCGGGCGCGACGTTCGCCGCGCTCGCCGGGTCGCTGCGGGCCGAGGACCCGCTCGCCCGGCCCGTCCCGTACGTGATGGCGGGCGGCACCGACGCCAAGTCGTTCAACGCGATCGGCATCACCAGCTTCGGGTTCGCGCCGCTGCGGCTCGGCCCGGACCTGGACTACTTCGGCATGTTCCACGGCGTGGACGAGCGGGTGCCGGTGGACGGCCTGGCGTTCGGCACCCGCGTCCTCGACCGCTTCCTGGACACGCGCTGACCCCGGGCCGCACGCGCCGGCCGTGCCGGGGTCACTGCGACTTCTGGTAGCTGCGCAGCGAGAGGATCGCCAGCGCGACGGTGAGCGCGGTCAAGGCCAGCAGCCATCCGCCGTGCAGCGCGACCGAGCCCCAGTCCGGGTCGCCGGCCATCGCGGCGCGCCCGGCGTCCAGCGCCCAGCTCACCGGGTTGAACGCCGCCACGTGCCGGATCCAGGCCGGCATCAGGCCCTTCGTCATGAACGCCGACGACAGGAACGTCAGCGGCAGCAGCAGCATGACGTTGAGCCCGATGATGGTGTTGCGGTCCCGCAGCAGCAGCGCCAGCGTGTTCGACAGCGCCGCGAGGACGACGCCGACCAGCACGGACGCGGCGACGAGCACGGCGAGCCCGCCGGCGCCGCCCGGGTAGCGCGCGCCCGCCGCCCAGCCCAGCGCGATGATCACGATGGATTGGAACGCCGTGCTGAGCGCCTGCTCGACGATCCCCGCGTTGGTGATCGCGCTGCGCCGGACCGGCGTCACCAGGAACCGGTTCAGGGTGCCGCGCTCGATCTCGTCCATGGTGGCCATCCCGGCGAACGAGTTCAGCGACACCGCGTTCATGACGACGACCCCGGGGACGAGGTAGTCGAGGTAGGACGGGGCGCCGAAGCCGGGCAGCTCCACGACCCGCTTGAACAGCTCGCCGAACAGGAACAGCCAGATCATCGGCTGGACGAGCGTCATGACCAGGACGGCCGGGTTGCGGCCGAGCGCCGACAGCCGGCGCTGCGTCATCCACCAGGTGCCGGTGAGGAGCCCGCTCATCGCGCGCCTCCGATCTCCGCGGGCTCGGACGCCGCGCCGGGGGCGGCGTCGGCATGCGCGAACCGGCGTCCGGCGTACCGCAGGTACACGTCGTCCAGCGAGGGCCGCGCGACCGTCGCCGCCGCCACCGGCAGCCCGGCCTGGTCGAGCGCGGCCAGGACGGCGGGCACCGCGGACGCGCCGTCGTCGGCGCGCGCGCTGAGCCGCGCGCCGTCCAGCACGATGTCGCGGACGCCGGGCAGCCGGCCGAGCGCCTCGCGCACCCGCGCCTCGTCCGGCGCCTCCCGCCACTCCAGGTGGACGGCGTCGCCGCGCAGCTCGCCCTTGAGCGCGTCGGGGGCGCCCTCCGCGACGACCCGGCCGCGGTCGACGATCGCCAGCCGCCCGGCGAGCCGGTCCGCCTCGTCCAGGTAGTGGGTGGTCAGCAGGATCGCGAGCGCGTCGTCGCCCGCCAGCCTGGCGATCTCCGCCCACATCGACGCGCGGGCCTCGGGGTCGAGCCCGGTGGTCGGCTCGTCCAGGAACAGCACCTGCGGCCGGTGGACGAGGCCGAGCGCCACGTCCAGCCGGCGCCGCATCCCGCCGGAGTAGGTCTTCACCTGGCGGGACGCGGCGTCCCGCAGCCCGAAGCGGTCGAGCAGCTCGTCGGCGCGGCGGCGCGCGTCCGCGCCGCTCATCCCGTGCAGGCGGCCCTGCAGGACCAGGTTCGCGCGGCCCGACGCGGCGGGGTCGGCGCCGGACTGCTGCGCCACGACCCCGATGGCGCGCCGCACCCGGCCCGGGCGGCGCAGGACGTCGTGCCCGGCGACGGACGCGGTGCCCGCGTCCGGCCGGACCAGGGTGGTGAGGATCTTGACGGTGGTGGACTTGCCCGCCCCGTTGGGGCCGAGCAGGCCGAGGATCTCTCCCCGGCCGACGGTGACGGACAGCCCGTCCAGGGCCCGGACGTCGCCGGGATAGTGCTTGACCAGATGGTCGGCCTCGATGGCGTGCGCCATGGTCGCCTCCGTACGGCGAGACGTGCTCGGCGGGGCGTCCCGGATAGGCTGGTTTCGAGGTCTCGCCGCCGGGACCTGCTCCGCGAGCGGGTTTCCGTGGTGGGTTCTGAGGCCCGGCGGCGGTGTTGCAGCACCGCCGCCGGGCCGTGATCAGTTCTGTGCGGCACCCCTTTCCGCGAGCTCGGCGATCTCCGCCGGGACGCGGCCGGTGGCGTGGAACGCGCGCCACATCGCCAGGCCCTCCAGGGTGCCGCCGGTGATCTCGCCGAGGAACGCGCGCACCCAGTCCGCCTCCGCCTGCACGATGGCCAGGGCGTACTCGGCCTCCAGCAGGAAGACGCGCGGCACCTCGGTCTCCGCGTCGAGCGCGGCGCGCTCGGCCGCGATCCGCCGCTCCAGCGCGTCGAGGCGGCGGCGCAGCAGCTCGGCGGTCTCGTCCGGGCCGAGCGCGCCGAGCACCGACAGCCCGGCCTCGAGCCGCCGGTGCTCGGGTTCGGGGACCTCGATCAGCTCCCGCACCCAGTCGGCCAGTTCCTCGCGCCCGGCGTCGGTGATCCGGTAGACGGTGCGTTCGGGGCGGGCGCCGTCGCGGACGCTGCCCGCCACCTCCAGGAAGCCGTGCTTCTCCAGGTTCCGGACGACCGTGTAGAGCGAGCCCCACTTGATGTCCATGTCGTGGTCCTTGCCACGAGCCTTCATCAGCGAGGCCATCTCGTACGGGTGCATCGGCCTGGCGGAGACCGTCGACAGCACGGCGAGCCCCAGGAGGTTGCCCACCTTCCGCCGCTTCGCCATGCCGCGCTCCTCGTCCGCGATTACTCGTAGACGAGTATAAGCAGAAGCGACATATCGCGTCCATGCCCAACCGGCTCAGAGAAGTGCTGGGGCCAATTCGCGCCACTGCTCCAGCGGCAGTTCCGCCGGGTCCGCCGTGAGGACCTGGACGCAGACGTGGTCGGCGCCCGCGTCCAGGTGCTCCCGCACGCGCGCGCGGATCGCGTCCACGTCCCCGTGCGCGACGATGGCGTCCACGAGCCGGTCGCTCGGGCCGCCTCCGGGACCGCCCGTCTGGTCGTCGTCGCCGTAGCCGAGCCGCCGGACGCTGGCCCGCTGGTGCTCCGCCGCCTGCACGTAGCCCCGGACGTGGGGCGGCGGGGTCTCCGCGGGGGCGGGGGGGGGGGGGTGCAGCACGAAGGGCGGGACCGCGACCACGAAAGAGTGCGGCCCCCACGAACG
>NZ_JBEYYT010000268.1:11076-13070 GCF_040645715.1 Spirillospora sp. NPDC046719
CCGCGCGATCTCGCGGGCGCGGGCGGGGTCGGTGTCCAGCACGACGGCCTGCTCGACGCCCAGGAAGGCGTCCGGCCCCATGATCCGCCTGGCCCGCACGGTGTGCTCGACGGGCACGAAGTACGGGTGCGCGCCCCACGTCCGCTCCGCCGCCAGCTCCAGCATCCTCGGCCCGAGGGCCGCCAGCACCCGGCGCGGCGCCGGATCGGCGGGGACGCCGTGCACCGGCACCGCGTCCATCGCGTCGAGGTAGGCCCGCATCATCGGCACCGGCCGCCCGACCGGCGGCATCGCGTAGCCGTCCAGCTCGCCGGCGTCGCCGGCCCGGTGGCCGCCGAGTCCGAGCAGGTAGCGGCCCGGGAACGCCTCCCCGAGGGTGCGTTCGGCGCCCGCCGTCGCGATCGGGTCGCGGAAGGCGATGTTGGCGATCCCGGACGCGGCGGCGATCCGCCGCGTCGCGCCCAGCACCAGCCACGCCTGCCCGACGCTGTCGCGCCCGAACGCCTCGCCGAACCAGATGGCCCCGTAGCCGAGCTCCTCGATCTCCGCCGCCGCCTCGCGCACCCGTCCCGCCGGCTGCCCGTCGAACGCGAACGTCCAGATCCCGACCCGGCCGAGCCCGTCCCGCTGCATCGCATGCCTCCCGATTTCCGGAGAACTTCTCCGGTTCCTCTCCGGGTACGATACGGAGAACTTCTCCAGTTGGCTACCCGGGCCGCGACGGCCGAGGATGGGGCGATGACCACGGCGGACGAGACGCGCCCCGGGCGCCCGCTGCGCGCGGACGCCCGCCGCAACCGCGAGAGGGTGCTGGCGGCGGCCCGCGAGACGTTCGCCGAGAGCGGCCCGGACGCCTCCCTCAACGAGATCGCGCGGCGCGCCGGCGTCGGCCCCGGCACCCTCTACCGGCACTTCCCCACCCGGCGGGCGCTGCTGGCCGCCGTCCTCGCCGACCGCGTCGAGCGGCTGTGCGCCCGCGCGGACCTGCTGATCGCCTCGGAGACCCCCGCGGCCGCGCTGTCGGGCTGGCTGCGCGCCTTCCTCGAGCACGCGAGCGGCGACCACGGGCTCGGCGGCGCGGCGCTGGCGGGGCCGCCGGACCTCGGCTTCGACTGCCACGCCGCGATCCGGGACGCGGCCGGGCGCGTCCTCGGCCACGCCCAGCGGGCCGGCGCGGCGCGTCCCGACGTGACGGCCGCCGACATGACGCAGCTGGTCGTCGGCGTGGCGCTCGCCACCGAGGGCGCGGCGCACGACCCCGGGCAGCCCGCCCGCCTCCTCGCCCTGGTCGAGGACGCGCTGCGCCCCTGAGGCCGCGTCCGGGCGGGTAGGAGACGGTCGTGGAGTTCTCAACGGCGGCCGACGAGCTGTACGGCGTCGTGCCGGAGGAGTTCGTGGCGACCCGGACGCGCCTGGCGCGCGAGGCCAGGACCGAGGGCGACGCCGCGCTCGCCAAGCGGATCGCCGGGCTGCGCAGGCCCACGCTGTCGGCCTGGGCGGTGAACCTGCTGGCGCGGTCGGCGGCGGACGACCTCGGCGGGCTGCTCGACGTCGGCGCGCGGATGCGGGAGGCGTGGGGCTCCGGCGGCGGGCTCGGCGACCTGGAGCGGCAGCGGGCCCGGCTCGTCGCGGCGCTGCTGCGCCGCGCGGGCGAGCTCGCGGCCGAGGCGGGGCGTCCGCTGCGCGACCAGGCCGTCCGCGAGGTCGAGGACACCTTGCAGGCGGCCACCGTGGACGAGGAGGTCGCGGACGAGGTGCGGGAGGGGCGGCTGCCGCAGCCGCGCAGCCACACCGGCTTCGTCCCGGCGGGCTTCGCCCTCGCCCCCGAGACCGGGGCGGAGCGGGAGCCGAAGGCCGCGAAGCGCCCGAAGCCGCAGGAGAAGGCCGCTTCTGCCGGGGAGGCTCCCGCTGCGCGGAAACCGGCCGCTCCGGCGGGGAAGAAGGCCGAGCGGCCGAAGGTCACGCGGACGAGCGCGGCACGCGCCAAGCGCGCG
>NZ_JBEYYT010000269.1:0-12976 GCF_040645715.1 Spirillospora sp. NPDC046719
GTAGTTGAACGACGAGCCGCCGAGGTTCGGGGGTCGCGCGCTGTCCCGGCCTCACGTCGCTCACCCGCCCATGCTGGCACCCCGCCCCCGCGCACCCGCCCCCTCGACCCGGCGTGTCGCCTTTGTCGCCCGCCGCGCGTCCCCGGAAGGGCGGCGCGCCTCGGGCCGGCGGCGGCCCCTCGAACGACCGGGGACGCCCGCGACGACGAAAGACGCCCGGGCCGCGACGGCGGCTCGGGCGTCTTTCGGTGCCTGGTCAGGCGGTCGGAAGGGCTCAGAGGCTCTTCATGATCTCCCGCATGAGGACGGCGGTCTCGCTCGGGGTCTTCCCGACGCGGACGCCGACCTTCTCCAGGGCCTCCTTCTTCGCCTGCGCGGTGCCGGCGGAGCCGGACACGATCGCGCCCGCGTGGCCCATCGTCTTGCCCTCGGGGGCGGTGAACCCGGCGACGTAGCCGACGACCGGCTTCGTGACGTTCTTCTCGATGTAGGCGGCGGCGCGCTCCTCGGCGTCGCCCCCGATCTCACCGATCATCACGATGGCGTCGGTCTCCGGGTCCTCCTGGAACGCCTTGAGGGCGTCGATGTGGGTGGTCCCGATGATGGGGTCGCCGCCGATGCCGACGCAGGTGGAGAAGCCGATGTCGCGCAGCTCGTACATCATCTGGTAGGTCAGCGTGCCCGACTTCGACACCAGGCCGATGCGGCCCGGGGTGGTGATGTCGGCCGGGATGATGCCCGCGTTGGACTTGCCGGGCGAGGCGATGCCGGGGCAGTTCGGCCCGATGATGCGGGTCTTGTTGCCCTTGGACTCGGCGTACGCCCAGAAGTAGGCGGTGTCGTGCACCGGGATGCCCTCGGTGATGACGACGCAGAGCGGGATCTCGGCGTCGATCGCCTCGACGACGGCGTCCTTGGTGAACTTCGGCGGGACGAACACGACGGACACGTCCGCGCCGGTCTCCTGCATCGCCTCCTTGACGGTGCCGAAGACGGGCAGCTCGGTGCCGTCGAAGTCGACGGTCGTGCCGGCCTTGCGGGCGTTCACGCCGCCGACGACCTGCGCCCCGGCGGCCAGCATGCGCCGGCCGTGCTTGGAGCCCTCGGAGCCGGTGATGCCCTGCACGATGATCTTGCTGTTCTCGGTGAGCCAGATGGCCATTGTCATGCACCTGCCGCGGCGAGTTCGGCGGCGCGCTTGGCCGCTTCGTCCATGGTGTCGACCTGCTGGACGCCGGTCAGCCCGGCGTCGTTCAGGATCTTGCGTCCGAGCTCGGCGTTGTTGCCGTCGAGGCGGACCACGAGCGGCCGGTCGACGGCCTCGCCGCGGTCGGCCAGCAGCTTGTAGGCCGAGACGATGCCGTTGGCGACGGCGTCGCAGGCGGTGATGCCGCCGAAGACGTTGACGAACACCGACTTGACGGCGGCGTCGGAGAGCACGATCTCCAGGCCGTTCGCCATCACCTCGGCGGACGCGCCGCCGCCGATGTCGAGGAAGTTGGCGGGCTTCTGGCCGCCGAACGCCTCGCCGGCGTAGGCGACCACGTCCAGGGTGGACATGACCAGGCCCGCGCCGTTGCCGATGATGCCGACGGAGCCGTCGAGCTTGACGTAGTTGAGGTCCTTGGCCTTCGCCGCCGCCTCCAGCGGGTCGGCCGCGGCCTTGTCCTCGAGCTTGTCGTGGTCCTGGCGGAACCCGGCGTTGTCGTCGAGGGAGACCTTGCCGTCGAGGGCCTTCACCTGGCCGTCGGCGGTGAGGATCATCGGGTTGACCTCGACCAGCGTGGCGTCCTCGTCGGTGAACACCGCCCACAGCCGCTCGATGAGCTCGGCGGCGCCGTCGAGCGCCTCCTCGGGCAGCCGGCCCTGCTCGGCGATCTGCCGGGCCTGGGCCCGGTCGACGCCGGTCAGCGGGGACACCGGCACCATCGCGAGGCGGTCGTGCGGGACCTCCTCGATCTCGACGCCGCCCTCGACGGAGCAGATGGACAGGAAGGTGCGGTTGGCGCGGTCGAGCAGGAACGAGAAGTAGAACTCCTGCGCGATCGCCGAGCCCTCCTCGACCAGGACACGGTGGACCGTGTGGCCCTTGATGTCCATGCCGAGGATCTGCCCGGCGAGGGCCTCGGCCTCGTCGGCGGTGTCGGCCAGCTTCACGCCGCCGGCCTTGCCGCGGCCGCCGGTCTTGACCTGGGCCTTGACGACGACCTTCTTGCTGCCCGCGGAGAACAGTTCCTCCGCGATGGCGCGCGCTTCCTGGGGAGTCGAGGCGACCTTGCCGGTGGGCACCGGTACCCCGTACTCGGCGAAGAGTTCCTTCGCCTGATGTTCGAACAGGTCCACGAGGGCGTCCTTAAAACGGATCGACAGCCAGATGACCACGCGAGTGGGGGTACACGGGTGTCCGTGCGGCCGGCACTCCGCGGTCCGCTCCGTCGATGCAGCCTAGTCAACCCCGGTCCGTGCTGCCGCCGCCGGGTCCATTTGTCGCCCCGAGTCCGGAAACCGCAGGTGCGGGCGGTGCGGTGGCGAGCGCGTACGCTCCCTCACGACGATGACTCGATTGGCATAGTTTGATGTACTTGCGTGAGGCCAGGGGGGAGACGAGGCCCATGGGGCGGCAGCGGGGGGACGTGCGTACCGCCGCCGCGCCCGCGCCCGCCGAGTACGTCCCCGCCCCCGTCCGGCGCCGCGCCGCGTCCGCGCGGCTGCGCGGGCGCCGGATCCGCCGCGGCGCCGCGTTCCTCGTCGTCGCCGCGCTCGTCGCCGTGGCCGGGGCGAACGTGCCGGAGCCGTCGGCGCCGGGCTGGGCGAGCCCGGGCCTGGTGGGCGGCGGCGGGTGGCCGTTCGCGGGCGTCCCGCTCGATCCGGACGACGCCGACGGCGCCGCGTACCTGCCCGACAGCTCGGCCGTGCGGCTCGCGAACGGGCGGGTGCTGCTCGTCCCGTCGGGTGAGGAGGCGCCGGTCACGGTCGCGGCGGACGATCCGCGGGTGGCGCAGGCGGTGCGGTCCGAGAGCGCGTGGCTGGCGTCCGGGACCGTCCCGGAGGGCCCGGCGGACTCCGGTTTCCGTGACATGGCGGCGCGCGCGCTGCTGGACCTGCGGCTGCTGACGCCGCCGAACGGCGCGTCCCTGGCGTCCTGGTACGGGGCATGGCGGTACTCATGGCCCCGCGACTCCGCCTTCGCCGCCGCCGCGTTCACCGTGACGGGCCATCCGTCGGAGGCGCGCCGCGTCCTGCGGTTCCTGGGGCGGGTCCAGACCGGCAACGGGCTTTGGGCCGCCCGGTACAACGCCGACGGGACGGCCGTGACGGACGGGCGGCCGCCGCAGCTCGACTCGCTCGGCTGGGTGCTGTGGGCGAGCTGGCTGTACCGGACGGAGAACCCCGGCGCCGACGACCTCCCGGACCTGTGGCCGATGGTGCGGCGCGCCGCCGACCATCTGGCCGGGTCGCTGGACGCGGAGGGCCTGCCGCCCCCGTCGTCCGACTACTGGGAACGCGATCACGGCCGCGAGCAGGACCCGCGCCGCCCGACGCTCGGGGTGGTCGGGCCGGTGCTGGCGGGCCTGCGGGCGGCGGCGGTCCTCGCGCAGGGCTACGGCGACGGCGCCAGGGCGGCGCAGTGGCGGGCGGCGGCGCACCGGGTGTCGGACGCGCTGGACCGGCAGTTCGCGCCCTACGGGTACCCGCGCTCGCCCGTGCAGGACGGGCTGATGGACACCTCCGTGACGTTCATCGCACCTCCGTTCGCGCCGGCGGACCAGGCCGTGACCGGGGCGATCGCGTCCGCCGAGCGCGCGCAGGCGCTGCCGAACGGGGGCGTGCTGCCGGGCGAGAGCTGGTCCGGGACGCCGGACGTCGCGTGGACGCCGGAGACCGCGCTGTTCGGGCTGTCGGCCGCGTCGGGCGGCCGGACGGCCGAGGCGCTCGCCCGCCTCGGCTGGCTGTCGGCGCACCGGACGTCGCTGGGCGCGCTGCCGGAGAAGGTGGGCCCGACGGGCCGCCAGGCGGGCGTGGCGCCGCTGGGCTGGACGGACTCGCTGGTGCTGCTGACGCTGGCGGCCCTGCGCGAGCCGCTGCCGGTCCCGCCCGCGTCCTGACCCCGGGGCCCCCGGGACCCCCGCTCAGGTGAACTGCTCGTAGCCCATCTTGAGCACGAGCGCGGCGACGACGCACAGCAGCACGACCCGGACGAACCCGGTGCCGCGGCTGATCGCCATGCGGGCGCCGAGCTGCGCGCCGGCGGCGTTGCAGACGGCCATGCCGAGCCCGATCGCCCACAGCACGTGCCCCTGGGCGGCGAACACGGCGAGCGCGCCGAGGTTGGTGCCCGCGTTGATGATCTTCGAGGTGGCGGACGCGTCGACGAAGTCCAGGCCGAGCAGCGCCGTGAACGCGATGACGAGGAACGTCCCGGTCCCGGGGCCGACGAGCCCGTCGTAGAAGGCGATCGCGACGCCGGGCACGACGATCGCGAGGGCCGTCCGGCGCCGGGTCCGCAGGACGAGCCGGGGGGCGCGGCCGAGGTCCGGCTTCAGCACGACGAGCGCGGCGACGGCGAGCAGCACCACCATGATCACCGGCTTGAGCACGTCGGACGAGATCGCCGCGGCGCACAGCGCGCCGCCGGCGGCGCAGCACACCGCGAGGGCCGCGGCCGGGCCGGCGACCCGGACGTCCGGTTTGGCCTTGCGGGCGTAGGCGACGGCGGCCGAGGCGGTGCCGGCGATGGAGCCGAGCTTGTTGGTGGCGAGCGCGGTCGCGACGGGCTGTCCGGGGTTGAGGAGCAGCAGCGCGGGCAGCTGGATCAGCCCGCCGCCTCCCACGACCGCGTCGACCCAGCCGGCCGAGGTGGCGGCGGCCAGCATGACGGGCACCTGCTCGGCGTACACGGGGGCTCCCGGGGGTAAGGGGTGTTAAGAGTATGACCATAACGCCCCGGGGTGCCTCGCCCGGCCGTCAGGCCGGCCACTCCCGCGCGAGGACCGCCCAGATCTGCTCGTCGCGGCGCTCACCGGCCAGCAGGTACGCGTCCCGCAGGACGCCCTCGCAGGTCATCCCGAGCCGCTTCGCCACCGCGGCGCTGGCGGTGTTGCGCGGGTCGCAGATCCACTCCACCCGGGCCATCCCGCGCACCCCGAACGCCCAGTCGATCATGTGCCGGACCGCGGTGGTGACCAGGCCGCGGCCCCGGGCGCCCGCGCCGAGCCAGACCCCGGCCTCGCAGACGCCGCGCGGGGCGTCGAACGTCCGGAAGACGGTCCCGCCCTCCAGCACGCCGTTCACCCAGATGCCGTAGACGCGGCCCTCGTCCCTGGCCTGCTTCTCCGCGTAGCCCTGCAAGAACTTTCGCGCGGTCGCCTCGTCGACGACGGTATGCGCCCACGGGATGTACTCGATGACGTCGGTCCGCACGCGCTCGGCGTGCGCGGCGAACTCGGCCGCCTGCCACGGCTCCAGCGGACGGAGCTCGGCGTCGTCGGCCAAGGTGACGGCGAACATGGAGGACCTCCCGGGGGGTACGTACCGAACGTTTGTTATGTATCCTACGGGACATGCCCGCCCGAGGTGATCACGACGCCCGCCGCCGCGACGTCTCCGAGGCCGTCTGGCGGGTCCTCGCCGACCGCGGCTTCGGCGGGCTGACGCTGCGCGCCGTCGCCGCCGCGATGGGCGCCTCGACCGGCCTGCTCACGCACTACTTCCCGAACAAGAAGGCGCTGGTCTCCTACGCCCTCGACGTCGCCGACGAGCGGACCGCGAGCCGGTCCCTGCGCGGCGCGGAGACCCGGGGCCTCGCGAGCCTCCGCGCCGCGCTGCTGGACGTCCTGCCGCTGACGCCGGAGGCCGCGGTGATGAACCGCGTGTGGGTCGGCTCGTGGGACGGCTCGCTCGCCGACCCCGAGCTGCGCGAGCGCGAGATGCGGCGGTACCGCGGGTGGCGGGCGCGGCTGCGCGTCCACGTCGCCGCCGCCGTCGAGCGCGGCGAGCTGCACGCCTCGTCCGACGTGGACGACGTCACCGCCGCCGCGGCCGCGTTCGCGCACGGCCTCGTCGTGCACGCCCTCTTCGACGCCGAGCGGTACCCGCCCGAGCGGCAGACCCGGATGCTCGACGCCTGGCTCGACGCGCTCACCCGCTGACCGGCGCCCCTGGCCGGCGCCCCTGACCGGCACGCCTGACCTGCGCGAGGGAACCGGCGGGACCCGTCGTGACCCGAACGTGACGGGCGGTCAGCATGATCGACGGGACCGGCGACGATCGGGAGGACGCATGGGACGTGTGAAGACCACCGGCTACGGATGGACCGGCTCCGTCCTGCCGCCCCTCGGCCTGGTCGGCGGCGCCGTGCTGGGCGCCGCCGCGGGCACGGCGCTGGGGGCCGAGGACGTCCTCCTGCCGCCGGCCGCCGGCATCCTGGTCGCCGAGCTCCTCGCCGCGGCGACGATGTTCCTCATCGGCCTCGCGAAGAACAGCACGCGGACGCCCGAGGGCCGCCGGGTGTGGACGAACACGCACAAGTACGGCAGGTACGGCGTCCAGTGGTCCGGCGTGACCGTCGCCCTCGCCTTCGCGACGCTCCCGTTCGCCGTCACGGTGGGAAAGCTGACCCAGCGGGAGCTGATCTGGGCGGGGCTGGTGGTGGCGTTCGCGGCGGGGGCCGGGATCAGCCGGCTGATCTACGTGAAGACCTGCGCGGACGCCATCGACCCATGAGGACGGCGGTGCCCGCCGCCACCGCCAGCAGCGCGGCGGCCAGCCCGAACGCGGCCTCGGCCGCCGACGCCGGTCCGTGCGGCAGCGCGCGGAAGAACGCGGTGCCGAGGACGGCGATGCCGAGCGTCCCGCCGAACTGCTGGACGGCGTTGAGCAGCCCCGCCGCGGACCCCGTCTCGTGCGGCCGGACCCGCGCCAGCGCCGCCGTGAAGAACGGGACCGTGAACAGCCCGTTCCCCGTCCCGGCCAGGGCCAGCGCGCCGAGCAGCGGCCACGGGTAGCCGTCCGGGTAGGCGCGGTAGACGGGGATCGCCGCGCAGACCCCGGCCAGCATGACCGCGAGCCCGGCGACCATCAGCCGCGGGCCGAAGCGCGGGACGAGCCGGGTCCCGGCGAGCCAGGACGCGGCGGCCATCGCGGCCGACCAGGGCAGCAGCGTGAGCCCGGCGGTCAGCACGTCCTGCCCGAGGCCCAGCTGGATCTGCAGGACGACCACGACCATCAGCCCGTTCATGACCGCGAAGAACAGCGCCGAGGTCGCGAGCGCGGCCGGGAAGCCCCGATCCGAGAACAGGCTCGGCTCGACGAGCGGAGCGGCGGCCCGGCGCTGGTGCAGGGCGAACACGGCGAGCAGCAGGGCGCCGCCGGCGAGCACCGCCCACATCCACGCCGGCCGGCCGGCCGAACCGCCCTGGATCAGCGGGTACACGATCATCGCCGCGCCGGCGGTGGCGAGCGCCGTGCCGGCGGCGTCCAGCCGGGGCCGGTGCTGCGCGCGGTCCTCCGGCAGCAACGGCACGGTCGCGAGCACCCCGGCGGCGAGAGGCAGGTTCACCAGGAACGCCGCGCGCCACGACACCGCGTGGGTGAGGACCGCCCCGAGCACCGGTCCGCAGATCGCCGACAGTCCCATCACCGGGCCGATGCTCCCGAACGCCTTCGCCGTCTCCGGCCCGTCGAACATCGCGCGGATCAGCCCGATCGTCTGCGGGATGATCAGCGCCGCCGCGGCGCCCTGCACCGCCCGCGCCGCGATCAGCGCGCCCGCCGACGGCGCCGCCGCGCAGCACGCCGACGCGACCGCGAACCCGGCGACCCCGAGCGCGAACACCCGCCGCCGCCCGGCGATGTCGCCGAGCCGCCCGCCGGTGATCAGCAGCACCGCGAACGGCAGCGTGTAGGCGGCGCTGAACCACTGGATCCCGGACTCGCCGCCGCCGAGGTCCCGCCGGACCACCGGCGCCGCGACCTGCACGATCGTCGCGTCCAGCAGGTTCATCGCCTCGGCCGCCAGCAGCGTGGCCAGGGCCGCCCACCGCCACCGGTGGACGGTCGCGGCCCGTGTCTCCTCCCGCACCCGCATGGCACGTCTCCTTTCGGTTCCGTGCCCCAGCCTCGAAGGGAGGCCGCAGTATGTTCCAACTACAGCGCTCAGATGGCGGATATCTTCCATCCGGGCGGCCGAAATGAGGGATCGTGATGCTGGACGAGCTGGACCGCGCCGTCATCCACGCGCTGCACATCGACGGGCGCGCCCCGTTCAGCCGCATCGCGGACGTCTGCGGCGTCTCGACGCAGACCGTGGCCCGCCGCTACCGGCGGCTGCGCACCGAGGCGGGCCTGCGCGTCGTCGGCGTCCTGGACCGCGACACCGGCCCCGAGACGCACTGGACGGTCCGCCTGACCTGCACTCCGGCCGCCACCCAGGCCCTCGCGCACTCGCTCGCCGCGCGGCCCGACACGTCCTGGGTGAAGCTGACGTCCGGCGGGACGGAGATCTTCGCGATCGTGCACGTCCCGGACGGCGCCGGGGGCGCGGGCGCCCCGCACGCGATGCTGCTGCACGACGTGCCGCGCCGCGCGGGCATCACCGCCGTGTCGGCGCACTGCCTGCTGCACACCTACCTCGGCGGACCGACCGCCTGGCGCGGCATCACCCGCGCGCTGACCCCCGAGCAGGAGGAGCGGCTGCGGCCGCCCGCCTCCCCTGCCGCGGACCCGCGCCCGCTGACCGCCGCGGACCGCGCGCTGCTGGACGTCCTGCGGCACGACGGCCGCGCCGCGCACACCGACCTCGCCGCCGCGACCGGCTGGTCACAGGCGACGGCCGCGCGCCGCCTCGCCGGCCTGCGCGCGAGCGGCACGCTGTTCTTCGACGTCGAGGTCGACTCCACCCTGCTCGGCGGCACCGCGCAGACGCTCATCTGGATGTCGGTCGACCCGGGGCGGCTCGACGACGTCGCCACCGCCCTCGCCGGGCACGACGAGCTCGCCGTCGTCGCCGCGACCACCGGCCCCACGAACCTGCTGGCGCAGGCGCTCTGCGACGGCCCCGCCGACCTGCACCGCTACCTCACCCGCGAGCTCGGCGCCCTGGACGGCGTCCGGACCCTGGAGACCGCGCCCGTCCTGCGCACCCTCAAGCGCGCCGGTGCGGTCAGAGCTTCTCCACCGGCGCGAACCGCAGGACGAGGCGCTTGACGCCGTACTCGCCGCCGAAGTCGACGCTGGCGGCGGCCTTGTCGCCGGCGCCGTCCACGGACACGACCGTGCCGAGGCCGAACGAGTCGTGCGTGACCTTGTCGCCCGGCGCCAGCGCCGGGACCTCCCGGTTGCCCGGCGACTTCACGCCGGGCCGGGCCGCCATCCGCGACATCGCCGACGACGACGCGGACGACGCCTCCCGCTCCCAGTCGATCAGGGTGCCGGGGACCTCGCCGAGGAACCGGGACGGCGGGTTGACCTGCGGCGCGCCCCACGAACTCCGCATCGTCGCCCGGGACAGGTAGAGCCGCTGCCGCGCGCGCGTGATGCCGACGTAGGCGAGGCGGCGCTCCTCTTCGAGCTCCTTGGGGTTGCTCATGGCGCGCAGGTGCGGGAAGACCCCGTCCTCCATGCCGGTGAGGAACACCACGGGGAACTCCAGGCCCTTCGCGGTGTGCAGGGTCATCAGCGTGACGACGCCCTGGTCGGTCTCCTCGGGCTGCTCGCCCGGGGGGACCGGCCCGCCCTTCGCGCCGCCGGGGATCGAGTCGGCGTCGGCGACCAGCGCCACCTGCTCCAGGAAGTCGGGCAGCCGCCCCTCGGCGGACTCGCCGTCGAGGCGCTCCTCGAACTCGCGGGCGACGGCCTCCAGCTCGCGGAGGTTCTCCACGCGGGTCTCGTCCTGCGGGTCCTTGGATGCCTGGAGCTCGGCGAGGTAGCCGGACTTGTCGAGGATCTGGACGACCAGGTCGGCCGGGGTGAGCGACGCGGCGGCAGCGCCCAGCTCGTCCAGCAGCAGGACGAACTCGCGGACCGCGTTGATCGACCGGGTCGCCATCCCCGGGACGTCCTCGGGGACGCGCAGCGCCTGCCAGAACGAGACGCGCTCGCGGGACGCGTACGCCTCGACGCACGCCTCCGCGCGGTCGCCGATGCCGCGCTTCGGCACGTTCAGGATGCGGCGCAGCGAGACGGTGTCCTCGGGGTTGGCGAGGACGCGCAGGTAGGCGAGGAGGTCGCGGATCTCCTTGCGCTCGTAGAAGCGGACGCCGCCGACGACCTTGTAGGGCAGCCCGACGCGGATGAACACTTCCTCGAACACACGCGACTGCGCGTTGGTGCGGTAGAACACCGCGACGTCGCCGGGGCGGGCGTCGCCGGCGTCGGTGAGCCGGTCGACCTCGTGCGCGACGAACGCGGCCTCGTCGTGCTCGTTGTCGGCCACATAGCCGGTGATCTTGTGGCCCTCGCCCTGGTCGGACCAGAGCCGCTTCGGCTTGCGGTCGGCGTTGCGCTCGATGACCGCGTTCGCCGCCGACAGGATCGTCTGCGTGGAGCGGTAGTTCTGCTCCAGCAGGATCGTCGTCGCGTCGGGGTAGTCGCGCTCGAACTCCAGGATGTTGCGGATCGTCGCGCCGCGGAACGCGTAGATCGACTGGTCGGCGTCGCCGACGACGCACAGCTCGGCGGCGCCGACCCCCTCGACCGGCGCGGTCAGCTCGCGGACCAGCTCGTACTGCGCGTGGTTGGTGTCCTGGTACTCGTCGACGAGGACGTGCCGGAACCGGCGCCGGTAGTGCTCGGCGGCCTCCGGGAACACCTGCAGCAGGTTGACCGTCATCATGATCAGGTCGTCGAAGTCCATCGCGCCGGCCTGCTGCAGCCGCGCCTGGTACATCTCGTACGCCTCGGCGAGCGTCTGCTCCATGTGCGTGGACGCGCGGTTCTTGAACGTCTCGTAGTCGATCAGCTCGTTCTTCAGGTTCGACACCTGGGCGCTGAACGACTTCGGCGGGTACCGCTTGGGATCGAGGTCCAGCTCGCGGCAGACCAGCGCCATCAGGCGCTGCGCGTCGGCCTGGTCGTAGATCGAGAAGCTCGTGGGGAAGCCGAGCCGCTTGGCCTCCCGGCGCAGGATCCGCACGCAGGCGGAGTGGAACGTCATCACCCACATGGCCCGCGACCGCGGCCCGACGAGGGCGTCGACGCGCTCCTTCATCTCGGCGGCGGCCTTGTTGGTGAAGGTGATCGCGAGGATCTGGCCGGGGTGCGCGTCCCGCTCGCTCAGCAGGTGGGCGATGCGGTGGGTGAGCACGCGGGTCTTCCCCGACCCGGCGCCCGCGACGATCAGCAGGGGGCCGCCGGAGTGCACGACGGCGGCGCGCTGCTGCTCGTTCAGGCCGTCGAGCAAGGGGTGAGCTTCGGTCTTCGACATCACGTGCGAGTGTACGGCGCCGCGCCGACGTTTTCGGCGGCCTCGCCGCCGCGCGCGGGTCGCCGGCCGCCCCCGGGGCCCGCCGGTCCGGATGAGGACATGGCCTCCACCGGCGCCGTCCGCGGCCGCGTAGGGCCACGGTCACCGACCTCGGCGTCCGGCTCACGTTCGTGCCGTCGGTCGTGCTGAACGGCCCGGCCGACGCCCGCGCCAGGACGGACCTGGCGGGCACCACCCCCGTCGCCCGCAACGCCAACGGCGACTTCGTGTTCACCCCCAACTCGCCGCAGTTCGACTGCGCGCACACGTTCGCGGTCGTCCGCGAGACGATCGCGATGTACGAGCGGCACAACGGCGCAATCCCCTTCCCTTCGCGTGGAACGTCGGCGGCAACACCGACCCCATCACGGTGTTCCCGCACGCCGGGGCGGGCGCCAACGCGTTCTACAGCCGGACGGCCAAGGCCCTGAAGTTCCTGTTCTTCACGCCCCAGGGGCAGCCGCCGTCCAGCGTCCTCTACACGTGCCGGTCGCTCGACATCGTGTCGCACGAGACCGGGCACTCCGTGCTGGACGGGCTGAAGCCCGGCTGGCTGTCGGCGGGCAACTCGCCGCAGACCGGCGGCCTGCACGAGTCGTTCGGCGACCTCACAGCGGGACGTGTACCTGTTCGAGACGGCCCGGCAGCGCCGCACCAAGGACCCGTCGATCGTGCTGATGGAGGTCGCGCAGGGGCTCTGCAAGCTGCTGTTCGACGCGATCGTGGCGGCACCGGCGACGGGCGCGCGGTACGTGGACGTCGCGAACCAGATGCTGCAGATCTCGGCGGGCCGGGGCGACCCGGTCGGGGCGGACCTGCCCGGGTACCGGGTGACGGTGGACGACCCGGACGGCGCCGCCGCGCCCCGCGTCTACGAGGTGCGCGGCGACCCGTCCGAGCCGTCCCCGATCGGCGTCCTGCTCGACGAGCCGGGGCTCGGCGGGCCTGCGGGCGGCGGGCCGGGGGGCGGCGGGCCCGGCTGATCAGGTCTTGCGGTGCTCGCGGGCGGACTCCGCGGCCAGGTGGACGGTGGGGAGGTCGGCGCCCGTCGCGGCCATGGACGCGGCGGCGACCGCGCCCTCGACCAGCGGCGCGTCGGCGAGCAGGACGCCCTCGCCCTCGGCGTCCTCGATGAGCATCTTGGCGGTGAGGACGGAGCTGCCGATGTCGGCGAGCAGCAGCACGCCGTCGCCGCCGTCGGCGCGCTGCACGGCGTCCTCGACGAGGTCGATGCTGGTGCCGAGGCCGCCCTCGGAGTCGCCGCCGGCGGGCTCGACGACGGCCTTCCCGACGCCCATGGCGCGGGCGACCTCCGCGACGCCCTCGGCGAGCGTCCGGCTGTGCGAGATGATCACTATTCCGACCACGGGTTCACTCCCGTCCGGTGACGTCGGCGAGGGCGCGCAGGACGAGCGCGGTGGACGAGGCGCCGGGGTCGAGGTGGCCGGCGCTGCGCGGGCCGAGGTAGCTCGCGCGGCCCTTGCGGGCCTGCATCGGGACCGTCGCGGCGGCGCC